>JBDNDK010000025.1:0-19321 GCA_046719185.1 Armatimonadota bacterium | reverse complement strand
CGCTTAAGGGTTAGAAATATCTGAATCAAATGCTGAGAGGGTTGGTGTTTTAATAGGTTCTGGTATTGGTGGAGTTGAAACTTGGGAAGTGCAAGATAAAAATCTTATCACCTCTGGACCTAAGAGAGTTAGCCCTTTCTTTGTGCCTATGCTAATTGGAAATATGGCTAGCGGAGTTGTTGCTATAACAAATGGTGCAAAAGGACCAAACCTATCAGTTGTTACAGCCTGTGCCACAGGAAGCCATGCTATAGGTGAAGCTTGGCATATGATAAAAAGAGGAGATGCTGACATAATGCTTGCCGGTGGAACAGAAGCCGCTGTCAGGCCACTATCTTGTGCTGGATTCTGCAATATGAAAGCATTTTCCACTAGAAATGATGAACCGGATCGTGCAAGCAGACCTTTTGATAGAGATAGAGATGGGTTTGTAATGGGTGAAGGTGCTGGAGTTGTTGTACTTGAAGATCTTGAAACAGCAAAAAGAAGAGGAGCTACCATATATGCTGAGCTGATTGGCTATGGGCTTTCTGCTGATGCTTGTGATATGGTTGCTTTAGATCCAGATGGTGCTGCAAGAAGTATGAGACTTGCGCTCAAATCTGCAGGTATTGATAGAGAAAAAATTCAATATCTTAATGCTCATGGCACATCAACAATAGTTGGTGATCCGGGAGAGACTAAAGCAATAAAAGTTGTTTTTGGTGATCATGCATACAAAATGGCTATAAGTTCAACAAAGTCTATGACAGGACACTTGTTAGGTGCAGCAGGTGCTATTGAAAGCATAGCATGCATTAATGCAATTTATGATGGCGTCCTTCCACCCACAAGAAACCTTGATAATCCTGATCCTGAATGTGATCTTGATTATATTCCAAATGAAGCAAGAGAAGCAAAAGTGGATTATGTGATGAACAATTCATTTGGTTTTGGTGGACAAAATGCTACTTTAATTTATGCAAGATATAGAGATTAATAAAAAATAATTTCCTTATAAGCAGGAAAAAAAAGAGGTTGAAAAATGACTGTATCTGTTAGAGCTGGAAGAATTGCCCCTTCTCCAACACTGGCAATAACAGCCAAAGCCAAGCAAATGAAGGCAGATGGCATTGATGTTATTTCTTTTGGTGCTGGTGAGCCTGATTTTGACACCCCTGAACATATTAAAGATGCTGCTATAGATGCTCTTAAAAAGGGAATGACTAAATATACTGCCTCTGCTGGAACTCCTGAGCTTAAGAAGGCAATTTGTGCAAAATTAAAAAGAGACAACAATTTAGAATATGCACCAAACCAAATAATAGTTTCTCTTGGTGCAAAACACTCAATTTATAATGCAGTGCTTGCAACTATAAACCCTGGAGATGAAGTGATAATTCCTGCTCCATACTGGGTGAGCTATCCAGAGATAGTTGGAATGGCTGATGGTGTGCCTGTTTATATTGAAACAGATGAAAGCACTAATTTCACAGCAAGTGTAGATGCAATAAGATCTGTTGTAACTCCTAAGACAAAAATGCTCATTCTAAACAGTCCATCAAATCCAACAGGCGGAGTTTATACAAAAGAACAGCTCAAAGCTATTGCAGAATTAGCTGTTGAAAAAAATTTTATGGTTCTCAGTGATGAAATATATGAAGAAATAATTTATGATAACCTTGAACATGTCAGCATTGCCAGTTTTGGTCCTGAAATTAAAAAACTTACTATTACAATTAATGGCTTCAGCAAAGCATATTCTATGACTGGCTGGAGACTTGGATATGCTGCAGCTGAAAAAGATATAATTGATGCTATGGATGCAATTCAAGGACATTCTACCTCAAATCCAGTCAGTTTCACTCAGCCTGCTGCTGTTGCTGCACTTGAAGGAAACCAAGATGTGGTAAAAGAAATGGTGACAGAGTTTGATAAAAGAAGAAAAGTCATTGTTGATAAATTGAATGCTATTGACGGCATCACATGTGCTAATCCTGGTGGAGCATTTTATGTTTTCCCTAATATATCTGGATTGTATGGCAAATCACTTAATGGCAGAGTGATAAATGGATCTGATGATTTTGCCGATGTTGTATTAGATGAAGCAAAAGTTGCAGTTGTAGCTGGCAGCGGTTTTGGAGCTGATAAATATATGAGACTTTCTTATGCCACCTCAATGGATGCAATAGTTAAAGGTGTAGATAGAATTGCGGAGGTTGTGAAAAAGCTTACCTAATGTCAATAAACAATTCTGTATTGAGCACCATTTCACAGAGGCTGAATGTTGATCTAAAAAACATTCAGCTTCTTGAGCAGGCTCTCACACACAGATCTTATATAGGTGAATCTTCTTCTGCTATATCAAATGAAAGACTGGAATTTTTAGGTGATTCTGTTTTGGGAATTATAGTTGCAGAGTTTTTATATAATAGTTTTCCAGATAGGCAAGAAGGTGAATTAGCTAAAGCAAAAGCAGTTGCAGTGAGTGAGCCTGTTCTTGCTGAAAGTGCCAGAAAAATTGGAATAGCAGATATGATTCTAATGAGTTCTGGGGAAGAAGCAAGCGGTGGAAGAGATAGAGATTCCATACTTGCTAACACCTTCGAGGCTATAGTTGCTGTTATATATATGGACTGTGGTCTGGAAGCTGCTAGAAAGTTTGTGATATGGGCTTTAGAATCAATACTTAATGATATTGAGCTAAAACAGCATATTAGAGATTACAAATCTCTCTTACAAGAACACACACAAGGACTCTACAAAAAAACCCCTCAATATGTTGTGGTTAGTGAATCTGGAGCTGACCATGATAAAACATTCACTATTGAAGTAAAACTTGACGATAATGTATTAGGATGTGGAATAGGCAAAAGTAAAAAAGCAGCTGAACAAGCAGCAGCAATGCAGGCTCTTGAAAACCTGCAAGTATAAAATTCTTTATTTTTCTTTTTTAGATCAATAATTTATGGAGACATTATATGAAAAATGTTACTGCTGAAATAGGTGTTTTTGGTGGCTCTGGATTTTATTCCCTTATGGAAGATTTTGAAGAAATAAAAGTTGAAACACCTTATGGTTCCCCTAGCGATATGCTTGCTGTCGGCACACTTGCGGGGAAAAAAGTTGCATTTCTTCCAAGACATGGCAAAAACCATCAGCTACCGCCTCATATGATAAACTACAGGGCAAATATATATGCATTCAAACAATTAGGCTGCAATAGAATAATTGCATCAAGTTGTGTTGGAAGCTTGCAAAAAGATATAAAACCAGGTGATTTTGTAATTCCTGATCAATTCATTGATAGAACAAAAAACAGAATCGACACATTTTACGATGGACCGTATGCTACCCATGTCTCTTCTGCTGAAGTATTTTGTCCTTCTCTTAGAAATTATGCAGAAAAAGTAGGCAGTAGTTTAGGCATAACAATGCATAATGGAGGAACTTGTGTTACCATTCAAGGTCCGAGATTTTCAAGCAAAGCAGAGAGTAAATGGTTCACAAGAGAAGGCTGGCATATAGTCAGTATGACACAATATCCAGAGTGTATATTAGCTTTTGAAAAAGAGCTTTGTTATGTAAACATATCTCTGGTAACAGATTATGATGCTGGAATTGTTGCTGAAGATGGAACTGAGCCAGTAAGTGCAGATGAAGTGGTGAGAGTGTTAAAAAGCAACACAGAAAGAGTTAAAAAGCTTATTTTTGAGATGATAAAAAATATGCCTGATGCAAGAGACTGTGAATGTATGAATGCTCTAAAATATGCAAGAATGTAGAGTTTTTATATATGCAAAGAACAGTTGATTACAAAGACGGCAAAATAATTTTAATTGACCAAACCAAAATCCCAAAAGAGTTTGTAACAATTGAGATTGACAACTATTGGGCAGTGGCTGATGCCATCCAGACAATGAAAGTTAGAGGAGCTCCAGCTATTGGGGTAACAGCCGCCCTTGGAATGGCTCTAGCAGCACATCATTCAACTAGTGAAGATGCTTATGAATTATTAGATCATTTAGATACTGCAGCTAATGTGTTAAGAAACACAAGACCCACTGCAGTGAATCTATTCTGGGGTATAGATAGAATGCTTGATACCGCAGAAGAAGCATTTGCAAAAGGACTGGACGCAGACGGAATAAGAGCTGCCCTTAATAGCCTTGCAGTTGAAATGCTAAGTGAAGATGAAGATATTAATAAAGCTATTGGAAGAAATGGTGCTGAGTTATTACCTAACATAGGAAATGTGCTCACCCATTGCAATGCAGGTGCTCTTGCTTGTGTTGCTTATGGAACAGCTCTAGGAGTGATAAGAGCAGCAATTGAAATTGGGAAAAAAATTCATGTTTATTCAGATGAAACAAGACCAAGACTCCAAGGTATGAAACTCACTTGTTTTGAACTAATAGAAGACAAAATCCCTGTAACTCTAATATCAGATAATATGGCAGGTTATTTGATGAAAAATGGAGAAATACAATGTGTGGTGGTTGGTGCAGACAGAATAGCAGCTAATGGTGATACAGCAAATAAAATTGGCACATATTCAGTGGCAGTTCTTGCAAAATATCATAAGATACCATTTTATGTTGCAGCTCCAATATCAACAATTGATTTTTCTTTGAGTAATGGTGATAATATTCCAATTGAAGAAAGAGATCATACTGAAGTAACACATATTAATGGAATTAGAATAGCTCCTGAAGGAGTGAATACTATAAATCCGGCTTTTGATTTAACTCCAGCTGAATTAATAACTGCAATCATCACAGAAAAAGGTGTTATATACCCACCGTATGAACTTAATTTAAAAAAGTAAATAGTCAATAATAATTGGGGGAAGATATGTTTAATGAAGAAGAATTTAAAAAGCTTATTAGAGATATACCAGATTTTCCTGTTAAGGGAGTTTTATTTAGAGACATCACTCCAATATTGCAAAGACCCGAAGCTTTCAAAACTGTAGTAGAATCAATGACAAAAAGGGTAAAAGCATTAGAACCAGATTTGATATTGGGAATTGAGTCAAGAGGATTTATGTTTGGGTGTCCTATTGCATTAGAATTGGGCATAGGATTTGTTCCTGTAAGAAAAGCAGGAAAACTGCCTTATAACACATATAAAGTTGATTATGACTTAGAGTATGGCAAAGCATCAATTGAGATACATCAAGATGCTATAAATAATGGTCAGAAGGTTGTGATAATAGATGATTTACTTGCCACTGGAGGCACAAGCCTTGCAGCAACCCAATTAGTGAAGCAGGCAGGCGGAATAGTGCAAGGTATTGAGTTCTTTATAGAACTATCTTTCCTAAAAGGAAGAGAAGTGCTAAAAGATTATAAAGTTGAATCATTAGTAACATACTAATAAATTTAGTTTGCATTTGGATCAAGTGCAGGACCTTCTATTTGTTGGAAGAGCAATGCACCTGCATTTGATCTTGTTATTATATGAGTAGTTATCCCATCTTTATTTATAGTTTTATCTTTTCCTATAGCTTCAATATTTACTAAAGCCATCAAATACCCATCAAAAACACCTGAAGGAATGGTGCATTCTGTGACATCAGCACTTAGCAAAACACCTTCCTCTATAAGTTTTTTTATCATTTCATCATCTATTGGAGTATTTCTAAAATTGATATTTGCTGCTTCTTTATTTTTTGATGATGTCCACATTACATTTTCAAACATATTGCCGCCATTTGCGGTAACTAGATATGCTCTTGCTCCTTCAACAGGTCTCCATCTAATCACCATAGCACTTTTTGTATCAGGATTTTCCTGTAAATTCATAATCTTAACAACATCCATATATTTTTGGGTTTCATCGATCTCAAAACTTGTGGAACCTATAAAATTCGTTGTAAGTTTGTAATTTCCTTGAATATTGAGGCTAGGCTTTACCGGTCTACCTCCAATTGCAGGCCAATATGCAAGGGTTTTGTAATCTTTTTTATCTTTTAGATCTGATAAAAAACCTTCAGGCAAAGCATTTATATTATGATTAATTGGCTGACCCTCAGGTATTGCTTCACCACATCCCCAATAAAGCTTTGTTGAAGGTGTTCTATCAACAATTATTTCTTCTTGAGACTTTTCTTTATTATTCTCCGTTCTTCTATCTATATAAAGGCTTACTTTTTCTCCTACACCTAATTCTTTTGGCACTTCAAGTTGTGCATATGAACTTCCGCTTGGTGCTGTTTCACTCTGCAAAGTAACAATAAAACTTCTTGCTCCATCTATTTTGACATCTGCAGCCTCATCATTTGGAATAATAGAAATTCCAGGGAAAAACATCTTTGAGGTAGTGATAGCAACTAATAGAACTGTATTTAAAACATCTGCCAATGATAAGCCTCCACAAAAAATTTTATTATAACAGCATATTAATTGTAAGACGCAATAAACAAGCAGCTTGTTTCAACATAATATTGTAAAAAACAAAAGGGTCATGGCAGCAAAAACACAACCAAAACCCTTATAATTTACTCAGCTTTTATAACATCTGTTCCCATATATGGTCTTAATACTTCAGGAACTACTACACTTCCATCAGCTTGCTGATAGTTTTCTAATATACTAACTACTAACCTTGGCAGTGCAACACCGGAGCCATTAAGAGTGTGTATAAACTCAGGCTTAGCATTTGGCTCTGGTCTGTATCTTATATTTGCTCTTCTAGCTTGAAAATCTTCAAAATTAGAACAGCTTGAAACCTCAAGCCACTGATCTACACCAGGAGCATATATTTCAAGGTCATAGCATTTTGCAGCTGAAAAACCAATATCACCAGTACATAAAGACACTACCCTATATGGTATATTGAGTCTCTGCAATATAACCTCTGCATCTTTTAATAGCTTTTCATGCTCTTCATAGCTAGTCTCAGGCTTTACAAACTTCACAAGCTCCACTTTATTGAACTGATGAAGTCTTAACAGCCCTCTAGTGTCTTTTCCTGCAGAACCAGCTTCTCTTCTAAAACATGCAGAATATGCAGTGTGATATATAGGTAATTTTTCTGCAGGCAATATTTCATCCATATAAATATTTGTTACAGGCACTTCTGCAGTTGGATCTAAGAAAAGTTCATCATCTCTGCATTTATACATGTCTTCTTCAAATTTTGGAAGCTGGCCAGTGCCTGTCATAGCTCTAGGGTTAATTAGAAATGGA
Source organism: Armatimonadota bacterium (assembly GCA_046719185.1). Taxonomy (GTDB): domain Bacteria; phylum Armatimonadota; class UBA5829; order UBA5829; family UBA5829; genus JBDNDK01. The sequence goes on along the minus strand of JBDNDK010000025.1, from coordinate 12,149 downwards.
GGAAATACTTCCACATAACAATGTTCTTTTGTATGAACATCAATCATCCAGCTGATCAATGACCTTTCTAGCCTAGAACCCATTGCTTTGTATAAAATAAAACCACTTCCGGATATCTTACTTCCTCTCTCAAAATCTATAATATCCAATGAAGTAGCAATATCCCAATGAGGTTTTGGCTCAAAATCAAACTGTCTAATCTCTCCCCATTCTTTCAACTTCACATTACTGGTTTCATCTTTACCAACAGGAGTAGTATCTGATGGAATATTAGGCAAAGAAAGCAGAATTGAGTTTATCTGCTCTTCAATGCTGTTTATTTCCGCATCCATCTCTTTAATATTTGCAGAAACTACTTTCATTCTTTCAATCACACTTGTGGCATCCTCTTTAGCTTTTTTCATTTTTGCCACTTCATCACTCACAGCATTTCTTTCAGCTTTAAGAGCTTCAACTTTAGCAAGCTTGGCTCTTCTGTTTTCATCAAGCTCAAGAATTTTATCTAAAGAAGATAACACTTCAGAGCTGACATTTCTGCTCTCTAAAGCTTTTCTCACTCTATCTGGTTCTGTTCTAATAATTTTTATATCAAGCATTTTATATTCTCACATAATTAGATTTTTCTTTTTGTATTATAAGTATGGCAAACTTTACAGTCAAGCAAAGAACTCTCTTAGCATTTATAACAACAAAATGCTCCAGTGGTAAAATTTATCAATCACTGAAGCATTTAATATATTTTATGTTATTGTGAAGATTAACTTCTGATTTCTTTTAACAATTCCTCAACTTTTTCATTCATCAAGTCTTTTCTTTTTGCTTCAAGATTGAGTCTTATAAGCGGCTCAGTGTTTGATGGTCTGACATTAAACCACCAATCTTCAAACTCTACAGAATATCCATCAAGATTGCTTGTTTCTTTTGCTTTTGAAGCATATTTATCTTCTAGTCTTTTTAATACTGCCGGAATATCTTCCACTTCTGAGTTAATCTCACCACTATGATAATATTTTCTTAATGGAGCAACTATTTCAGACAGTGGCTTTCTCTCATCTAAAATAAGTTTGATTAAATTTAGCATAGCCAAATCACCATTATCTGTAGTGTAGAAGTCACTAAAATAATAATGGCTTGAAAGCTCACCAGCAAATATTCCACCTTCAGCTCTCATTTGCTGTTTAATTAGACCATGTCCAACTCTGCATTTAACAGCTATTCCACCAGCTTTTTCAATTTCTTCTTTCACAACCCAGCTAGATCTTAAATCATATAATATTTTAGCACCGGGGTTTTTCTTTAGTATTTCTCTAGCAATAAGAGCAGTGATGAAGTCACCAGATATTATTTCACCTTTTTCATCTACAAATGCAACTCTATCACCATCTCCATCAAAAGCAATACCAATATCACACTGCTCATCAACAACTCTATCTCTAAGGGCTAAGAGAGTCTCTGTTTTAAGTGGGTTTGCTTCATGGTTTGGGAAACTGCCATCTTGCCTCCAATACATTCTAATAGGGGTGTTTCCAACTTTTTTGTAGATAGTTGGCAAAATATATCCACCCATACCATTTGCACAGTCAACAACTGTTTTTAAATCACCAAAACTCCATATATCAACTGTTTTGAGAACAGCATCTGTGTATTCATCAAGAATATTTACTGTGTCATGAAGTGTACCTTTTTTTGCTGGCTCTTCAAAATTGCCTTCACAAGCCATTTTCCATAAATCTTCATTGCTCACAACTGCAATACTAGGCACAGCTCCTTTTGCAGTCATTTTGTAGCCATTATATTCAGCAGGGTTATGAGATGCTGTGCACATAATTCCAGCATCACCCTCAAGATAATTAACTCCAAAATAATACATAGGTGTTGAAGTTAATCCAATTGGAACCACATCAGCACCTTGATCAATGCAGCCTCTTATTGTGGCTGCCTCAAATGTATCTGCAGATTCTCTCATATCATGACCAATAATTACTCTTTTACATTTTAATGCAGACACAAATGCTCTTCCTATTCTATAGGCATCTTCATCATCTATTTCTTGTGGATAAAGTCCCCTAATATCATAAGCTTTAAAAATTCCTTTTTTTATATCTTTGTGACCAAGACTCATTATGTTCCTCCAATAAAACTGTTAAAAGCTTCAATTTTAATTATACATTGGTTATTATATTGGGCATTTGAATAAACAACAATAGTGTATTACCCAATCAATTGTATATAAAAAAGCAATTTTTGCTGATTTATGAGCTTTTTTCTTTATTTTTGCTTAAATAACCTGCACACAATAAAAAAATGTCATTCTGAGGAGAAATGTGACGAAGAATCCCAAAAGAAATATTTATAAAGATTCTTCGCTAAAGATCAGAATGACATTAATTGATTTTTTAACAGTCACTTACTCAAAATACTATTTCTTATTATCCTGCAAGGATTGCATTTAAATCTTCCTGAGCAGTTGTTATTGGCATTATGTTAAAGTTCTCAACCAATACATCAAGCACTGTAGGAGTTACAAATGCAGGCAGACTTGGACCAAGCCTTATATTCTTAATTCCTAGATGCAGCAGACTTAGTAAAATTGCACAAGCCTTTTGCTCATACCAAGAAAGAACAAGACTAAGCGGCAGCTCATTTACTCCACAATTAAAAGCACCTGCTAATGCTTTTGCAATCTCTATTGCAGAATATGCATCATTACACTGACCAATATCTAATAATCTTGGAATACCGCCAATGTCTCCAAAATCCATTTTGTTGAATCTATACTTACCACAAGCAAGTGTTAAAATCACAGTATCCTTCGGTGCAAGCTGAGCAAATTCAGTGTAATAATTTCTTCCACTCTTTGCACCATCACATCCACCAACTAGGAAGAAATGTTTAATATTACCATTTTTAACTGCATCTATCACTTTATCTGCCACACTCATCACAGCAGAATGACCGAAACCAACCATAATAGTTTTATCTGAACCATCTTCTGCAAATCCCGGTGCATCTAATGCAGCTTGAATTACTTCAGAAAAATCATCTCTAGTTACATGCTTAACATTTGGCCAAGCAACTAATCCAGTGGTGAATATTCTACCTTTATATGTTTCTCTTGGCTGCTGAATGCAGTTAGTAGTCATTAGAATAGCACCGGGGAATTCATCAAACTCTTTTGCCTGATCCTGCCAAGCACCACCATAATTACCAACTAAATGCTTGAACTTCTTTAATTTAGGATATCCATGGCAAGGAAGCATTTCTCCATGAGTATAAATATTAATTCCTTTGCCTTCTGTTTGAATAAGCAAAGCCTCTAAATCCTTTAAATCATGACCAGAAACCAAAATTGCTTTGCCTTTTACTGGTTCTATTCTCACTGGAGTTGGAACAGGATCTCCATAAGCAGATGTGTTTGCTTTATCTAAAAGCTCCATCACCCTTAAATTGAGCTCTCCAACTTTTAAACTATTTGCAATTAAATCATCAACTTTAGGATTTTCAATAGTAAGAAAATTTAGAATCTCATGAAAATCTGCATAAACTTTATCATCTTCCACACCTAAAATTTGTGCATGATCAGCATAAGCAGCAGCACCTTTTAATCCATAAGTAACAAGCTCTTGCAGACCAGTGATATCCTCACCTAAAGATTGTTTTCTAGCAGTGATAGATATTGCTTTTCCTTGATCTAAAAGTGCCTCTCTATTATCAGCTGGTTCAAATTCAGCAGGACCACTTAATATTTCTGGAGTTTTATCTGCTTTTACACATGCATCTTCATATAGTTCTTTTGCTTTGTCTTTTATCACTACAGATTTTTTTATTAGTGATTCTATTCTTTCTGGATCAAAATTTACATTAGTAACAGTTGTAAATAGAGCTTCAATCATAAATAAATCTATATCATGATTTGATGCACCTAATTCTCTTGCTCTATGTGCATACATTGAAATTCCTTTAGTGTTATACAAAAGAACATCTAACAATGTTGCAACTGTTTCATCCTTGCCGCATACACCTTTTATAGTGCAGCCTTTTCCTTGTGCAGTTTGTTCACATTGATAGCAAAACATACTCATTTTAGTTTAGTCCTCCAATTTTTTTTGTGAATAGATTAGTCTTTAAGGTTAATTGCACCCACAGGGCAACTAGTTTCACAAACACCACATTCAATACAAGAATCTGGATTTACTACTTTTGACTTTTCTTCTACTTTAAAAACATTTGGGCTAGCTGGACAGACACTCTCACATGTCCCACAAGCTACACAGATCTCTTCATCAACATAAGGTCTCACTGCATTCTCCTTTGAATAGTTAATTTTATTTATTGTGATAAGATTTTTCTGAATTTGCTATCTTATCTAAGGTTGTCTCACTTAAAAACTTATATGCTATATCATTCACATCTTTAACTAGATTACCTAGAACACAGGTATCACTATCACACATTTTCTTTTTCAACAAACATCCTGTTAAAGATAGAGTGCCTTCAATAGCTTCAAAGATTTCTAAAAGAGTAATATCAAATGCTTCTTTAGTAAGAGACAAACCTCCCTTAGGACCTCTTTGAGCATTAACAAGACCTGCCTTTACAAGCCTTTGACATACTTTTGCAAGATGATTCTCAGATATTTCAAGCTCTTCAGCAATTTGATGTATTCTTACTATCTCATCTTGAGATTGAGCTAGTCTTGCCATAGCATGCAACGCATAAGATGCTGCATCAGAAATTTTAATTAGATTACTCAACTACTATTCTCCAGAGAATATTCATGCATAAATGTATTGCAATACCTCAATACGATTATACCCTATTATTTTGAAATAACAACATGAAATTAAAATTATTTTTCAGCCGGCTCTGCTGCTTCCACCGCCACCACCGCCGCCGCCACCACCACTAAAGCCTCCACCGCTTGAGCTGGATGAAGACAAAGCTCTAGACATACTTTGGAAGTTTGACATAGATTTTGATAGTGACTGCAGTGAGGAAGTATTTATCATTGATGCAGACGAAAGATTTTGTGATGAACTGGAAGTATACCATATAGGTCTGTGTAAATCAGTATTATATTCTTTTGCCACTAGCTCAAGATTTTCAAGCATTTTCTTTGCTACACCAAGAGATACAGCATACACAAGATAGTGATCCCACATATGAAGAAGATTTGGTCCAGATTCTTTCATAGCAGAAAAATCTGTAATAAATCTCTTAAATGCCATCCATTTTTGACGCATAAGAGCAGCTTCTGGAGTTCTTCTGCTGAGAGTCTTAATACTTATCAAAATTAAAATTGCACCTATTATGCCGGATACAATAACAGGCTCCGGTTTTCTAAATACTAAAGGAAGTGCAGAAAGCATAACTAATGCAGCAATGAAATAATTTCTTACAGCTGCAGACCTTCTGTCATCAAGTTCATAATATTTTCTCTCATACCATTTTCTCATCTCAGGTCCCCATCGCTCAATGAAAATTAGGAAATTGCTCTTTTCGCCAACAATTTTCTTTCCCCATTTTTCAATTTGCTCAGTTGATGAAGTCTCACCTGAACCAGCTTGATTAAATACTATAGTAAGTACATCTTTCTCAAAGCTTTCTAATGGTCTTTCTTTTTCAGCTAACTCTATATTGCCTCCAGAGAGAAGCTTTTTGCCTTTTTCAGTAAGAACATATAAAAATTCATTTGTAGATCTCAAAAAGCCCTTTTTATCATATTCATTAATTTCAAGATAGCCCAATCGTGCACATTCTATAAGAGTTGCCCCAAAAGCATCACCCATTTTATCTTGCTTATAAGAACCTTGTTCTAAAATTGCAGGCAGCACAGCAGGAGGTATATAATCTGGAGGCTCTCTTTCATAAATTCCATTGTAGCCAGTGTCAGGCTCTTTCCCTGAATTTGCATAAACAACAGCAAATGCTATTATCATTATTACTCCAACACCAATAGCAAAATAAATTGCCATTAACAGTGATTTTGCTTCCCTTTCAGCTTTTTCAAAATTTTCTTTTTCTTCCTGTAATATACTTTCATAGGTTTTACCTGTTAATAATGGAGCAGCTGCAAATAATTTTGGATCTAAAAGAACATTCAACTCAACAAAACTTGTCTCTGGAATATTATTCATACTCACTTTTGCATAAGAAAAATCATCAGCAAAAATCAAATCACCTATTCCAGCTTTGCTGTGAACAAATACTTTAAACAAATCTGGACTTTTAGCTGGAGGGATAACTTTTATATTAACCTGAGATATTTTTGCATGGTCATCTTCAACTGCTTTCCAATAAAATTGTGCTACATCAGAATATTTACCAACAATATTTCTTATCACATATTTAATTTCAAATACTTTGGTTTCATTATTTGCAGTATAAAACCATTTTAGTATTTGAGATTCATGTCCTGCTATAACCTGAGACTGCAGCTGCTGACCTGTATTTTTATCCCAAACACCTCTGAATTCAAGTGTGTAGTTATAATCTTTTGAAGCATTTTTAATTTCAAGCTCAGCCCAAGAAAAATCACCATCAAAACTGAATGTTCTTGTATCTGTAACAACAACATCACCATTTTGCCTAAGCTCAAAAACTTGTTCAATAAGTGGATGATAATACGACTTTGAAAATACGCAATCTGCTGAAATAAAAGTTGTAATCACTATAGCAAATGCTAATAACTTCAATAATTTAAATTTCATTATCCCACACCTCTCTTCTTTTTATTAGACAAAAAAATCTTAAATTCATTCTAATAAAAAGAGAAAGGCTATCTTAAGTCATCTTTTGATATAAAAGATAAACCTAAAAAAGCCTTTTCTGTTAGTCTCAATATTAATATTATTGTATTTATTGAATGTTTACTATAGCATTAGTTATCACAGCTTCATTTTCAATTGTATCTTTTGTTCCCTGCACTATTACACTATCTCCAACTGCAGGCATGGTTGAATTATCAATAGGGACAATTTTTATCCCACTAAACCTATCATCATCTTGAATATAGAAAAATGTATCAAATACAGCAGAAACTTTTTTAGCTGAATCAGTAATCACTTCTGATTCATTTTGACTATTTTTTATTTCTCTAACAGAAAGTGGGATAGCTTCTTGAACCAGCTGATACTTATAAACTTTATAATTTCCTGATGTTTTATCACACACAAGAGCATAAGCTTTATTATTGCTAAATGTCAGACCAACAGTGAAAGAATTTTCATCAGGCATTCCAACATTTTCAGTGCAAGACATATCACCATATGATAATTTCCACACAATACCAGGATTATCTCTAAAATATCCTGCCTGAGCGGTCCAAGCAATCCATAATTTATTATCAATAGGATTTACTGCCATTGCTGAAATCCACCACTGACCTCCATCATCCACCTTTGAAGTAAATGGATTATTGCCATTTGGATAGATTATATCTTTTGTGCCAATGTATCCCGTGGTTGGATCAAACAATCCGTTTGTATTTTCATAGCCATTTAGCCTAAGCATCTGTAGTGCTTTAAATTTACCTCTGGAGCCTATGTAAAGACATCTATTCACATTATCATAGGCTGTTAGAGTAACAGCAGTGCAGAGTTCCATATATTGCATATTTGCAAGACCAACAATGTTTAACTGCATATCCCATTTCACAGGGAAAGCACCAAGAGAATAATCTGCTGTATTACTTGTAGGAATTACAATTGTAGCAAAAGCATTATCTCCAGCATTTTCAAAATCAAAGAAACCAACATCTACCTGTGAACCAGAATTATATGGTTGAGTAGGAGCAGATTCTATTTGGCTTGTATAGACATTATATCTCCACAACATATAGTTTCTAAAATTATAGCCTGCCTCATTATTGCTTCTATTTCTCTTGAAATACAAATTGCCATCTTCACCAACAGCCATGCCTGTGATTCTTAATAATGCATTCTGACCAACAGGTTTTGAACCACCATTAATAATTAAATCCACACTTCCATCTAGATTTATTCTAAGAATTCTGCTGTCAACACCAGTATCTCTATAGACACCAGCATTGGAATTATATTGAGATAGTCTTATCCAATTTTGGAGGGCATATATCTTACCATCACCAGCTTTTACTAATTTTGTTACACCTCCAGGATAACCAAGAGTAAATAAATCAATATCTATTTTTGTGCCATCAGTTTTGAAGATGGTAACTCCACCTCCGGCAGAAGTGTTGTTTCCATGATTTGCAGTTGCAAATACATTGCCTGCATTATCAACAGCAATACTGTTCATTATCACATCATTATAATTTGTGATTAGAGATGGTGTAGTACTAAAACCAGATGTGCCTACAAACTGCCAATCTGCATTAGCATATAAAACGCATACACATAGCAAAATTAAAACAATAGCAAACTTTTTCAATATTTTCTCCTTTTATAGATTTTTTAACTCATCAATATAATAATTATTTTAATGATGAATTTCTACTATTTAAGGAGAAAACAAGAATATATTTTTTTATTTCTGCAAGAATTTATGTGTTTCAATTACTATTCTAGTTTTTTTATCTGGAGATTTTGGTAATATCTGCACAATCTCATCAATCACATCGCTAGGACCTGTAATCTGCACATTATCATCACACACATAAGTGGTTTTTCTGCTGTTTCTCTCTGCCCATTGCCTGTCTGGTGAAAATACAGTTTCTGTAAGACCCTTATCAAGAAGTCTTCCAATATATTCTTCTCTAAGTTCTTCTTGTTTTAAGGCAGCTTCTGCAATAGATTCAACATTCATTTCCTCAGACTGAGCCATAGTTCTGACACCATTTCTGAGTTTTGTGGCATCTTCTTCTTCCAATCTTTCATCATTTTGCTGAATCCATTTTTCTGTTTCTTTGACCACAAGCTGAGTCATCTGCTTGGGTGATGGTACTTCAAAACACTCCAGAAAACCCTCTGTCCACATTTTTGCAATTTCAGGATCTTCTTCTCTTGAAGCTGATTGATTTCTGTAAATAACATCAAACCTGTTATCTACAGAATATGGTCTCACAATTGCATATCTGAATAAAGTTTTAGATGGGTCTGGAAGTATTTGAATCTGTTCAAATTTGGTGGCATCTCCATCTTTTTTAACAAATGCTCTCACAGGATCGAGCTTTAACAGAGCAATGTATCTTTCATCAGTATCTGGATCTATAAAAAGGCCTACAGCAAGAAAAGTCTGCACCTCTGAAGATCTTTCCATTTGATGAGCAAACCACAATCCTATCACTTTACATTGCTCTACAAAATCTTCTGGTCTATCTATAATATTTGAAACACAAGTAGCAATAGTAGTATCAGGACCATTGAATTTCCCTGTTTTTGCACTTGATGACTTCAAAGAATTTCTGATATGTTCTTCAAAAAAGTGTCTCAGACCTTCTGAAAGAATCTCTTCTTTATCAGCAAGTTCTGGTTCATCTGAAAAATTATTTATGCCGTGAATTACTAGTCTTACAAGCTCAACTGCTTGAATATCCTGCATCAAAAAACCTCCATGTTTTGAAAAAACTTGTCTAAACAACAAAAACAAGTTAGACTCTATCAACTAGACATATATAATACATCAAAAATCTGAGGTATGGAATGAGAGATTGGCAGCCTGCACCACTTTCTTGGTCTTTTTCTAAAAAAATTCATTTTGATTCTTGCAAAAGATTTTATTTTCTGCACAGATTCTGGGGACAAGATATAAGAGCAAGATGGCAGCTTTATGAAATGAGAAACATAACAACTCTTATAATGCTCAGAGGTAGTGTTGTACATTCTGTAATTTCAGAAGCATTGGAGTCATTAAAAACACCTAATCCAATGGATTACACAAGATGCAAAGGCAGAATCACTGAAATATTAAGAGAGAAATACAAAGAATCATATTTCAAAATGTGGAAAAAAGAAAATCTTCCTATCGGAAAAAAACAAAGCCAAATAACTAATCTACTAGAACACTACTACAATATGGAAAATACAAAAGAAAGAGCAAAAGAAATGCAGGAATCAGCATGGCAAGCTGTTCATAATCTCATTCAATCAGACCTATGGCAGAGCATTTCATCTAAATGCAATCTTTCAGAGGCATATATAGAAAAAGAAAACTCATTCCCAAACTTTAACCTTGATGGAATACTAGTGTATGCAAAGCTGGATTTTGCATCAAAGATTGATGGAGTGCCTACAATTATTGACTGGAAAACCGGCAAGCATACTGAAACAGATAGACAACAGTTAATATTCTATTCTATTTTTGCAAAAGAAAAATGGGGATGGAATCCAGAAGAAACAAAGCTTTGTGCTTGTTATCTACTTCCAGATATGCAGATTGATGAATTTTATCCATCAAAAGAAGATATTGAGTATGCTAAAAATCAAGCAAAAGAGAATTTTGAAGAAATGCTAAAGTTGGAACCAGCTCCAAATGAACCAGCAAATATTGAAAACTTCCCAATCACAGATGATCTATTCAACTGCAGAATATGCAGATATCAGGGAATATGTGAAGGTGGAAAGAGGATTGAAAATAAAAAAGACTGGGATGAACCCAGTCTCTAATGTTTGTAGATTGGAAAACTAAATTACTATTTTCTTCTTCTTAATGCAAATCCACCAATTCCTGCAACTCCACCTAATAATGCTAAGATACTGGCAGGTTCTGGAACACATATAGTGTCAATTACTAATTGGTCAACCATAACAGCACCATCAATTAAAATGTTCTCAAAATCTGGATTAGGATACATTCTGATCCAATAAACATCATGATACCACATACCATCACCAACTCCCATACCTGTTGGACCTAATGGTGTTCTTTGAACTAATTCTGCTAATATGTTTGTAGTTGTTTCCTTAACAATTGGAAAAACATTTATAGTTTGTTGTGCCCAAGTTAGCTGAATCCATATATCTTTGTATGGATTGTTATTAGCATAGTTATTAATTCCAACATTGATTGTTCCTGAAAGAGGCCAAACACCTTGCCTGCCTCCCCATTCATTCCACCAAGCTTGGAAAAGTCCGGGAACTGGAATTGCCATTGGCATTCCATTTGGATTAAACCAATCATCTGGAGCTACAGGTGAATCATTTGTACCAAATTCCCATAAAGCATAAGTGGTCCCGGCTGAATATCTTTGCCAAGGTGGAGCTACTAAATCATCTGCAAAGGTTGTACATACTAATGAAAATAGCACTACAAGTGTAAATGAGAGCACTAATACCTTCCTCATTCTCTTTTTCCTCCTTTAATTACTCGCATATATTTTGATTTTTTCATGGTATATGCAGAATGACATTCTTGAAATATTAATTAAACCAAATTTACAAGTAATAAATTCTTCTTATACCTAATTGCAAGGTATCATCAAAATACTCACTTGTCAAGAGGAGAAAACTAAATATTTTACACAAAAAAAGCTGGGTGTAAAAACCCAGCTTACAATTCTATATTAAAACTAATATTTTTATTTTCTTCTTCTTATTGCAAATCCACCAATTCCAGCAAGTCCGCCAACTAAAGCTAATATGTTTGCAGGTTCTGGAACACATATTGTATCAATTACTAATTGATCAACAACTATAGTTCCATCAATTTTTATTGTCTCAAAACTTGGGTTTGGATAGATTCTTATTTGATATACACTGTGATACCAATCCCCAACATATCCAGTTGGACCTAAAACAACATGTTGACCTACTAATGTTCCAGTAGCTCCACTTAATAATTCACTTATATATGGTATACTGTCAACTGTTTGTTTTGCCCATGTAAGTTGAATCCAAATATCTTTATATGGGTTTGCAATTGGTTGATTATTTATATCAACTTCAATTGTCCCAGAAAGAGGCCATAAACCTTCTCTGCCACCCCATTGAGAAATATAACTCTGTCCAACTCCAGGATAAGGTCTGGCTGTTGGAATGCCATATGGATTGTAATAATCATCAGCAACAACAGGTGCACCTGGTGCTGTTTCATAATTGAATTCCCATAAAGCATAAGTAGTCCCAGGTGAATATCTTTGCCAAGGTGGAGCTACTAAATCATCTGCAAAGGTTGTACATACTAATGAAAATAGCACTACAAGTGTAAATGAGAGCACTAATACCTTCCTCATT
>JBDNDK010000249.1:0-3044 GCA_046719185.1 Armatimonadota bacterium | reverse complement strand
CGCTTATGTATCCAAACTTTTACCTAATGATACAAATAGAGTAACAAAAGTTGAGGAAGATGCAGGTGGCAAAGGAATAAACTGCTCTAGAATGCTAAAAGAGCTTGGTGGACAAACTAAAGCTGTTGCTTTTCTTGGTGGAGATTCAGGAGAATATATCAAATTAGTTCTTACAAAATCCGAAATTCCTTTTATTTCTATTGAGACACAAGCACCAACAAGAACAACTGTTGCAGTTGAAGAATTAGCTAGTGTGCCTCCAACCACATTCAATGAGCCCGGTGGACCTATTCATCATAAAGAACTAGTTGATTTGCTGGAAGTTGTGAAAGATGTATCTAGAGAAAGCAGCTATGTTTTGTTTGGTGGAAGTGTGCCATTAGGTTTGAATCATGATATATACAAAGTTTTAATTCAAATTGCAGAAAATTCTGGTGCAAAAGCAGTGTTAGATGCAGATGGTGAAGCATTAGTCGAAGGAATAAAATCAAAGCCATTTATGATAAAGCCAAACTGGCAGGAAGCAGAGAGACTTCTTAATACATCGTTTGAATCAAAATCTGATGTTGTTAGAGGTGCTTTTGAAATTGCAAAAATGGGAATTGAACTTGTGATTATTTCGCTTGGCAAACAGGGATGTGTAGCTTGTTATGAAGATTTTGTCTATGATGTATCTTCTCCGATGGTAAAACCACAGAGTACTATTGGCTCTGGTGATTCTTTGATTGCTGGTGTTCTATATGGTCTTGAAAACGGAATGAACATTGAAGACTGCTTGAAGCTTGGCAGTGCATGCGGTGCTGCAACAGCTATGACAAATGGAACAGAAATAGGAAACAAAAAAGATGTTGATAAACTTATAAATCAAGTCAAAATATCTAAAATAGCAGAATTATAAATAAAAAAAGACAACCACCAATTATATCTGCAGCTGTCTTGTAAATTAAAATTATTTAATTTTGATTATTTAACAAAAAAGTATTGATATGCCATCTGAATTAGTTTAGGGATATCAATTTTACCTTCTGTTTTTAATACCATAGCTTTTGAAAGGTTTCCTGATTCGTATTTGTCTTCCCATACTCTGTATGCAAAAATACTTTCACCACCATCTTTTGTGAATAATGCAAATGTTCCTTTAGGCAGAGTCTGTTTCATTACAGGAGTCCATTTTTCTTTTGCTACTTCTTCATTATAAAATACAATAATTTCATCTGTCTTTGCTTTTTCTACTGGAATACTTAGTTCTAATAATTGAATTCTCTTTAAATCCTTTATTACAGATTCTAAAGTAACAAAATCTATCTTCTCCGATACTTTTTCACCATCTTTCATAAAAGCAATAGCTGCTTTAATTGCTGGAAGTATATTTTCATTATCAAGGTTTACCTCAAGATTCACATCTGCATCTTTGTAAATTGGAATATCTATTGGAACATTCGTAGAATCCTCTGAGAAAGCAAAAGTTGGTAATATCAAAGTAAAAAGCAATAAAAGCAAAAGTAAGTTTCTTTTCATTTCAATCTCCAAATATATTATTCTATTTTGTACTGACGCTTATAATTCTACCCTATTACCATTCAAATAACATAAGATAGTTTTAATGAATCTGTTTTTAATGGTATACTTCTATTTAATATATTAAAACCCAGACAGGAGGTTTGGAAACATATGAAGAAAAACTATTTATTTTTATTGCTTTCTTTAATCTGCACTTTTTCTTTCTCACAGTCTTTTATTTGGGCAGATGAAAATTCACAACAAACTCAAGAGGAGGCTATATTCACACCAATGGAACATATATATGTGGCACCACCAGAACCTGTAGAAGAATTTATTCCATTTGAAGATATAAAACATTTCAAGCTTGATGAAAAAAATAATAAAATTGGATATTTGCAGAATTATGCAAGAGAAAATAATTTACAAGCTAGAATTATGTGGGTTGATGCCACTGCAAACCTTGGTAGAACAAATACAGTTGATGGTATTAGGGAAATTGTAGATAACATTAAAAAATATGGGTTTAATATGGTGGTGATGGATGTGAAACCAATCTCAGGTGAAGTCCTCTACCCTAGCAAATATGCACCAAAAATTACTAAATTTAGAGATTTTTATTTACCTCCAGAATTTGACCCTGTGGAAGTATTTGTTGAATATGCAAAAGATCAAGGCTTAGAGATTGTTGCAAGTATGAATACTTTCAGTGAGGGTCATAGAATGTTTGATGTAGGTCCTGCCTATGAGAAAAAAGAATGGCAGGCAATTATATGTGAACCTAGAATGTATTTGGAGGGACTTGCTGGAGGAAAAGCTTTAGTAGCACCAAGAGTTAACACATCAGCAAGAGGTGAGCATGAAATAGCTGTTTACACAGATATAAATCAAGTCAAATACTCTAATACTTCAATAATAAGCATAATAGATTCCTCAAACAGAATTTTGCTTACTACAGATGGAAATATGTTTCCATTTTTGGATATAAAACTGCCAACTGGTGGAGCTGTGTTGGTTGGAAAAAATGATTCTGCTAATTTCCTTAGACAATACACAAATATGGGAACAGAACTCAAACCTATACTAGAACAAGCTTTTGTGCCTATAGAGGATGCTCAGACTTGGACTATTCCGTTATGGGTTAATCCTAATAATCCAGAAGTAAGGCAAAGACTTTTGGATATGACAGCAGAGCTTATGAATAATTATGACTTTGATGGTGTGATATATGATGATAGAATGAGATTTACAGATGTAAACTCAGATATGAGTGAACTTAGCAGAACAGCTTTTGAGAAATATATAGGGAAAAAGCTAAATTGGCCTGATGATGTGTTGAGATGGGAAGTTGATTTTCCAAGTATGCAAAGAAGAATGATACCAGGACCATATATGGAAGCATGGATTGTATGGAGAAATATGAGTATTACAAACTGGCTCATAGATTCCGTAAACACAGTTAAAAGTATTAGAAATGATGCCACAGTGAGTGTATACGTAGGCTCTTGGTATGGTGAATATTCAGGTTATGGTTCAAACTGGGC
>JBDNDK010000248.1:0-3090 GCA_046719185.1 Armatimonadota bacterium | reverse complement strand
TGATTTCAAGGGGCGGTAACAATCCAAGATTTGCATTCATAGGCTGGAAATCTTTATCTGAAGGTGTTGAAATGTAATTAAGAAGAGAGCCAATAACAGTTTCTTTTGGAAATATCAAAGGTTCTTGTCCATTTAATACTCTAAGAGAATTTATCCCTGCAACTATTCCAGTGGATGCAGAAGCTAAATAACCCTCAACACCTGTTATCTGACCAGCAAAAAACAGCATATTATCATCTTTTGTATTGAGGGATGCTTTGAGAATTAAAGGACTGTTGATATATGTGTTTCTGTGCACTTGCCCATATTTTATAAATACAGCATTTTCTAGTCCCGGAATCATTCTAAATACTTTTTCCTGTTCTTTTATCTTGAGCTGAGTTTGAAATCCAACAAGACCAAAAATACTGCCTTCTTCATTTTCCTGTCTCAATTGCACCACAGCATAGGGTCTTTCACCTGTTTTTGGATTTGTTAGACCTACAGGCTTCATTGTGCCATGGCAGAGTGTTTCTTTTCCTCTTTCTGCCATCACTTCAATTGGCAAGCATCCTTCAAAGTATAGTGGGTTTTTCTCTTCTTCAAGGTGTAACTTAGTTTTTTCAGCAGAAAGCAATGCATCAATAAATCTATAATATTCTTCCTGATTCATAGGACAATTAAGATATGCTGCCTCACCTTTATCATACCTTGACTTTCTAAACACAATATCATAATTTATGCTGTCTGCTTCAATAGATGGAGCAATTGCATCAAAAAAATATAAATTATCATTTCCGGCAAGGTTTGAAATGGATTCAGCAAAAGCATCTGAAGTAAGAGGACCTGTTGCAATTATCACTGGTCTATTTGAAGGAATATCTTTAATTTCTTCTCTTATAACAGTAATATTAGGATGATTTGATATTTTTTCTGTTACTAAACTTGAAAATCTTTCTCTATCCACACACAATGCATCACCGCCCGGCACTGCAGTTTTTTTTGCACAATATAAAAGCAAACTATTCAATTTGCTCATTTCCTGTTTTAACAAACCTAGTGCTGTGGAAGTGTTTTGAGATTTGAATGAGTTGGAGCAGACAAGTTCTGCTAAGTTTGATGTGGTATGTGCAGGTGTGGTCTTGTTGGGTCTCATTTCATATATAGTTGTTTTAACACCATATTGAGCAATCTGCCATGCTGCTTCACATCCAGCAAGACCACCGCCAATTACTATTATTTCAGACATACTTATCTTATTCAGCAGTTTCTTCTTCAGCCTTAGTATCTAATTTTTCCTGATGTCCGCAGTCTTGATTGGTGCATTTATATCCTGTCAGTTTCCCTCTGAATTTTTTCTCTGCCATCAATCCTTTTCCGCATACAGGACAAATCCTATCAGTAGGTTTATCCCAAGATACAAACTGACATTCAGGATATTTATCACAACCAAAGAATACTTTTTTATTCTTTGAAACTCTTTCTATAATTTTGCCATCTTCACATAAAGGACAGTCAATATCCAGCTTCTTCAAAAGAGGCATAGTTGTTTTACATTCAGGATATGCCTCACAACCTAAAAATTTGCCAAATCTGCTTTCTCTTACAACCATCATTTTCCCACAAGTAGGGCAGGGTATATCTGTTTTTTCAGGTTCAATTTTAACTTTTTCAACATTTTCTTTAGCAGATTCAAGGTCTTTTGAAAAAGGCTGATAAAATTTATCCAGCAAAGAAACCCATTCCTGTTTTCCCTCTTCAATTTCATCTAATTCGCGTTCAATTTCAGCAGTGAAAGCAACATCCATAATGTTGGCAAAATTCTTTACAAGCATATCATTTACAATAAATCCCAGTTCAGTGGGCTTAAATTTTTTCTGTTCAAGTTCAACATATTTTCTTTCTTGAATAGTAGATATAATTGTTGCATAAGTGCTAGGTCTGCCAATACCCTTTTCTTCCAAAGCTCTCACTAGTGTGGGTTCTGTATATCTAGGCGGAGGCTCAGTGAAATGCTGTTCAGGCAGCAGCTCTTTAAGATCTAAAATTTGATTTTCACTTAGCTCCGGCAATGGAGGAAGGTCTTCATCTTCAACTGTTTTTTGTTCATCTCTACCTTCCACATACACTTTCATAAAGCCTTCAAATTGCATGGTGGAGCCAGTTGCTCTAAATAGTAAATTGTTAGCATCTATATCCACAGATACAACATCAAAAACAGCTGAAGACATCTGACTTGCAAGAAATCTCTGCCAGATAAGTTTATATAATTTATACTGTTCAGATGATAAAAACTCTTTTATTTGGTCTGGGTGTCTCATTACAGAAGTCGGTCTAATGGCTTCATGTGCATCTTGAGCACCTTTTCTTGCAACCTGTCTAGGCTTTTCTGGCATATATTCTGTGCCATATTTTTCAGATATATATTGTCTTGCTTCTTCTTGTGCTTCAGAGGCTACTCTTGTTGAGTCTGTTCTCATATAAGTAATAAGACCAACAGCACCTTCAGAGCCAATTTCAACACCTTCATAAAGCTGCTGTGCAACCATCATAGTTCTTTTTGCAGTGAAGTTTAATTTTCTTGAGGCTTCCTGCTGCATTGTGCTAGTGATGAATGGAACAGGTGGATTTCTTTTTTTCTGACTTTTCTTTATTTTAGAAACCTTATACTCTGCTCCTTCAAGCATTTTTAAGAGTTCATCAGATTCCTGCTGATTATGTATTTCAATTTTTTCACCATCTTTTTGGATAAGTTTAGCTTGGAATATATGTTCTTTTTCAGCTGGGCTAAGTTTTGCAGTGATTGACCAATATTCAACAGGCACAAATGCTTCAATTTCTCTTTCTCTTTCACAAATCAACCTTACAGCAACAGATTGCACTCTCCCAGCACTAAGATTTTTTTTGATTTTTCTCCAGAGAAGTGGGCTCAGCTTGTATCCAACTAGCCTGTCTAATATTCTTCTAGCCTGCTGTGCATTCACAAGGTCAATATTTATCTCATGTGCATTTTCAAGAGCATTGTTTACAGCAGATTTTGTTATTTCATTAAATTGTATTCTTTTAGCATTATCTAATTTTAAAACTTGTTGAAGATGCCAGGCTATAGCT
>JBDNDK010000247.1:0-3104 GCA_046719185.1 Armatimonadota bacterium | reverse complement strand
CAAATATACAATCTACCTTCACTCATATAAAATTGAATGAAAGCCAAAGATTAGAAAACCTACAGCTAATTATTCTATTTTTTAGGAGCCAATCTTTTCTTCAACATACTTTACAGCATCTTGAATTGTTTCAATTTTTTCTGCATCTTCATCTGGAATTTGAATTTCAAATTCATCTTCAAATCCCATAACAAGATCTACCATTTCTAATGAATCTGCACCTAGATCATTTTTGAATGAAGCAGTCTCTTCAATCTCTGCTTCTGACTTTTTTAGTCTATCAGCAACAACTTTTTTTACCCTATCAAGAGTGTTTGACAAAATATTAATCCTCCTACATCACCATTCCGCCGTCAACGGCTATTACTTGCCCGGTTATATAATCTGATGCCGGACAACTTAAAAACAATACTACATCTGCTACATCCTCAGGAGTGCCAAGTCTTCCAACTGGAATCTGTTTTGCAATGTCTTTCTTTGCTTCTTCTGGCATTTCTTCTGTCATCACAGTCTGTATAAAGCCTGGAGCTACGGCATTGCAATTTATTCCTCTAGACCCAAGCTCTTTTGCAGTGGTTTTGGTTAAAGCAATAAGCCCTCCTTTTGATGCAGAATAATTTGCCTGACCAGCATTTCCAATTATTCCCATAACACTAGCCATATTCACAATTTTTCCGCTTCTTTGTCTCATCATATGCTTTACTGCTGCCTGTGTGCAGTTGAAAGCACCTTTTAAATTAGTATCTATTACCATATCCCAATCCTGCTCACTCATTCTCATTATTAAGCCATCACGGGTAATGCCAGCATTATTTACAAGTATATCAATTTTTCCAAGCTTTTCAACTACCTCATTTACCATTTTAGCAGCATCTGCTGTATTAGCAACGCTTCCATAAACAGCAAGTGATTTCACACCAGCTTTAGATATTTCTTCGGCTACTTTATCTGCGGCATCCTGCACAAAATCAGCAATAGCAACATCAGCACCCTCCTGAGCAAGTTTCAAGGCAATAGATCTACCTATGCCTTTGCCTTCTCTTCCAGCACCTGTTACTAAAGCAACTTTTCCCTTAAGTATCAAAATATCAATATCCTCCAAAAATTGGTTGAATTACTTAATTATATATCATTAGTCAATAGTATCAAATGAGTTGCAGTTTTCTATAGAATAAATTGCTGCATCTGGTGCTATTCTCTTTATCAAACCTGCAAGCACATTTCCTGCTCCCAGTTCTATAAATACTTCCACACCTTCTTCAAGCATTTTTTCTACAGATTCGACCCATCTAACACTGCCTGTTATTTGCTTTGCTAAATTTTCTTTTATTTCATCTGCAGTCTTTTGAAAATCAGCAGTTATATTTGCAACCACTGGCACAGCGGGATCAAATATTTCTGCACTATCTAATGCAGATTTTAAGTTATCAGCAGCTTTTTGCATTAAAGGTGAATGAAAACCTCCACTCACATTTAACGGCACAATTCTTTTTGCACCAGCTTCTTTTGCAAGTTCACTTGCTCTAGCAACACCAGCCTCATCACCAGAAATTACTGTTTGAATAGGACTATTGAAGTTTGCTGCCACCACAACTCCGGCTTCTGATGCAGAGTTTACAATATCAATTATAGCTAAAGGTGAAAGTCCTAAAATGGCAGCCATAGTCCCTTTGTTATCTTTTGCAGCTTCTTCCATGAACACAGCTCTTTTCCTAACTAACTTCAAACCCTCTTCAAAACTGAAAGCTCCACTAGCATATAATGCTGCATATTCTCCAACACTATGACCAGCTGTTATTGCATATTTTATTCCCTTTGCTTTAGCTGCATTAAAGGCAACACAGCTTACTGTATATAAAGCAGGTTGAGTATTGATAGTCCTTTTAAGATCATCTTCAGGACCATTAAAACATAACTCTGATAAAGAGAAACCTAAAATATCATCAGCCCTGTGAAAAAGTTCTTTACACTCATCACAGCAATCATAAAATCCTTTTCCCATTCCAATAGCTTGAGAGCCTTGACCCGGAAATATAAAAGCTATTTTTTTGCCCTCTAATATGCCCATTTCATCACTCCAGCTGCCCAAGTTAAACCAGCACCAAAGCCAACAGTTACTATATTATCACCCTTTTTTATTTTACCTTCTCTCAATGCTTCATCAATTGCAATTGGGATACTTGCAGCTGATGTATTTCCATACCTGTCAAGGTTGACAAAAAATTTATCCATAGGAAGACCAAGTCTTCTCACTGCGGCCTCTATAATTCTAATATTTGCTTGATGTGGGATAACTAAATCTATGTCTTCAAGAGTAAGACCAGATTTTTCTATAGCTTTTATAATAGCGTCACCTTGAATTCTAACAGCAAATTTAAACACTTCCTGACCTTCCATAAAGATTTTGTCTTCATGGTTGGCTAATGCTTCAGGAGTTGCAGCTTTTTTACTGCCCCCAACTTCTATTTTCAACACTTCTGCACCAGTTCCATCTGAACCAAGTTCAAATTCCAAAAGTCCTAAACCTTCTTCAACTTCAGCAACTATTCCAGCTCCTGCACCATCACCAAATAATATACAAGTTCCTCTATCTGTCCAGTTTGTTACTTTACTTAGTAAATCTGCACCAATTACCATCACTTTTTTATAGATTCCGCTTGCAACATAGGCTTTAGCACACGCAAGACCATATACCCAGCCAGAACAACCTGCACTCAAATCAAATGCTGGTGTGCCATATACTCCAAGTCCAGCCTGAACAATTGAAGCTGTTGATGGAAATGGCATATCACCTGTTACAGTGGCAACTATTATCAAATCAATATCATCAGGGGCAAGGTTTGCATTTTCTAATGCTTTTTCAGCTGCTTTTAATGCATAATCGGAGGTTTTTTCTCCTTCTGCAGAAATTCTTCGTTCTTTTATACCTGTTCTAGTGGTAATCCATTCATCTGATGTATCTACAATAGTTTCAAGTTCTGCATTACTTAAAACTCTTTCAGGAACAGCAGCTCCAATGCTTATTATTCCTGTATTTCAAATCTCTATCATTTAATCAACCATAGAGAATCTCAAACAGCTATAATAAACCATAAGACAAACTA
>JBDNDK010000246.1:0-3121 GCA_046719185.1 Armatimonadota bacterium | reverse complement strand
GCCGCTGATATCTGAAGATATTAAAAAAATGTTTGAAATTTTAGATGAAGATGGTATTGAGCCATGGGTTCCTAATAAACCTATTTTAATGGTTTTGCAAGGTCAAGGAAGATTTAAAATGGCTAGGGAAAGACCAGAGATTCATAGAAGAAATCCAAATAAAATTGAAACAAGATTTGTTGCATATAGCAGTATTGTAAATGGTGCAAAAGGTATATGGTGGTGGGGTACTGCAGACTTGCTTCAACTTAGAGATGAAAAAGGCAGGCTAACCCAAGATGGTGAGTTTTGGGAAATAATTAAAATGGTTTCAAGAGAAATTGATGAACTAAAAGAAGTATTCACCACAGATAGAATATTAAAGGGATTTTCAACTTCTGATGATAGATTAGAGTCTGCTTTATTTAATTATAATGATACTAACTATTTAATTGTTACCAATAAATCAAATCAATCTATTATGCATGCCAAAATCAAAGCAGATGATTGTAATTGGAAAAAGAAAGGTAAATCTGATATCTCAGTTATGTTTGAGCAAAGAAAAGTAGTGAGTGAAGACGGAGTTAGCTGGGAAGATAGTTTTGCACCTTGGGATGTTCATATTTATGTTGATAAGTAGAACTTTTATCAACTACATAATACTGCAATAGAAATATAAAATGGCTGAAAGAAGATTTTCAGCCATTTATTATTTTATTAGTTGGATTTTTGTATTTGAGATTGTTTTTTATATCTTAACTCATAAAAAGGCTGATTTTAAGCTTAGTTGTATTGCATCAAGCAAAATATAGCTTGGTGCCAAGCTTTTTAGATACTGCTCACAATCTCTAATTGGATAGAGCATTTTGTCATATCTCATATCAGGAAGACTAAGTGGATTTTTCTCATTTAATATCCATTTGCAAATTGAATTTACAATATCAAATGTTCTGTCACACATTGGCACTTCAACTCTTATAAGACCAAAGAAGGGATCTTTTCCATCATTGGGATACAGTCTCAAATACCAGCTATGTACAGGTGCCTTTTTAGGTGAATCAGGGATAAAAACACTGCTTCTTTGTCCTACCTGCATAGCAAAAACTTTGCTCATTTCTTCCATAGGAAAGTATAAAGTATTATGACTTTTTATCATTCCTATTGCATTGATATTGCTTGGATCAATTTTAGATTCTATTTTTGGAAGTGAACCATCAATTATAATCCAGTCATCATTATTTATATTCTCTTCAATCCACCTATTTGCAAGGGTGGATTCAAGGTCTTCTCTTGTGTTGTTGATTTTTTCAGCAGCATATTGTTCAAGCATAGCAGGATGGTTTACAAATTCTTTTAAATCATCAGAGGTATCAATTGTAGCTATTCCTGCATTTTCTATAATATCTTTATCATATATTTTATATGGTATATATAATGCTTCTTTACTGATAGGTCTTGCATAGTTTTCCATCTTTCTTGTTTCAGCTCTTTTCCTAATCACAGCAGCTGTGTATGCATACACAATAGGTACACCCTTTGAATAGAATGCTGTTCTGGTTCTCTGCATTCCATCAAGAAAACAATTTATCTTACCATACTCAGGTTCACCTACTGAGATTAGTTCAATAGAATCTCTATTTTCCACAACTCTTGAATTTTTAACAGCTGGAATACTTGCAGATAGTTGAACTATATCATTAGTATTGGCATTGAGTTTTGCCATACTGATATTGGGGTCATCAGAGTTTTTCAGGAAACCACTCAGTTTTTGTAGAAACTCACTCATTATTTTGCACCATAACAAAACTAATTTTAATATGAATGTTACTGTATCATTTGGCATTTATACTGTCAAATCATACCTTGATTTTGGAGGTCAAAAAGTGATACATTAAACAGAATGTTTAATATATAGTAATTTCTCTTATTTTGAGAGGGGCTTTTAATAGATGAGTAATAAAGAAAAGACATTAAATGGTATTTTAGAATGTGGTGTTGCAGCTGTTGTGAGAGCTGAAAATGCTGAACTGGCATCAAAAGCAATTTCTGCAGCAATAGAAGGTGGAGTGAATGTGATAGAAGTTACATTCACAGTTCCCGGTGCATTGGATATTATAAAACAGTTAGCAGAATCAAATATTGATGGCTTAATATTAGGTGCTGGCACTGTTACCACTCCAGACCTTGCTGAAAAGGCAATTGATAATGGTGCTGAGTTTATAGTTAGTCCTAATACAAATTTAAATGTTATAGAAGTTGCAAAGAAAAGAGATGTGCCAATGTTTCCTGGTGCATTAACTCCAACTGAAGTTTTCACAGCTTACAGTGCAGGAGCTGATATTGTAAAGATATTCCCTGCCAATGTGATGGGACCAACATATCTTAAAGATATTCATGGACCTTTCCCTAAAATTCCTCTGATGCCCACTGGTGGAGTTGATTTGAATACTGCAATGGAGTGGCTTGAATGTGGTGCAGTGTGTTTAGGTGTTGGTGGAGCTTTGATAAATAAGAAGCTTATGGCGGATGGCAACTTTGCTGAAATCACAAGCAGAGCCAAAAAGTTTACAGAAATAGTTAAAGAGTTTAGAAGTAAGTAGTTTTTATTCTGATTATGAATAACCGTCACACTGAACTTGTTTCAGGGTATAGTAATAATTATGTCATTCTGAGCGATAGCAAAGAATCTATTAAATAAGACTCTTCACTGCGTTCAGAGAGACAAAAAGTGGTTTTGCGGTATTGGCGGTGTTTCGGGAACTTGTTCCCGAAACTTATCTATCTAATGCAAGCAGATAATAAATATATACTTGAAATAATAATAAATAACACAAATAAACAGGAGATATAAATGGCTGATGTAGTAACCTTAGGAGAAGCAATGCTCAGGCTTTCTCCTCCAGATTTTCATAGACTTGAGCAGGCAAATAGTTTTGATGCAAAAGTTGGTGGTGGTGAGCTTAATGTAGCTGTTGGATGTTCAAGATTAGGGCTTAGCAGTGCTTGGGTGAGCAAGCTCCCACAAAACCCAATAGGCAAAATGGTGAGAAATAAAGCTAGAGAGCATGGTGTTGATATTTCTAACATTGTTTGGGATAAAGGTGGAAGAGTTGGCATATATTTCTTAGAATTTGGTGCAAAT
>JBDNDK010000245.1:0-3123 GCA_046719185.1 Armatimonadota bacterium | reverse complement strand
GGGGGTGACCGTGTTGTAAATGTTGGTTCTATCAGCATTGGTGATAAGGTAACTTGCCAAGTTGATGGCAAGAGAAGAATGGCTATTGGCAGAAATCATACTGCAACTCATCTTTTGCATTCTGCTTTGAGAAAACTAATTGGTGAGCATGCATTGCAGGCAGGTTCTGAAGTAACTCCAGACAGATTGAGATTTGACTTTTCACACTTCCAAGCTGTTACAAAAGAAGAGATTAAGAAGCTGGAAGAAATGGTGAATTCGATGATATTGGCAGATGCACCAACAGAAATAATGCTGACAAACTTAGATGAAGCAAGAAAAATGGGTGCTACTGCATTATTTGGTGAGAAGTATGGAGAGAGTGTTAGAGTCGTAAGAATGGGAGATTTGTCCACAGAGCTTTGTGGAGGCACTCATCTTTGCCACACATCTCAAGTGGGATTATTCAAAATTATCAGTGAATCAAGCATTGGTGCTGGTTTGAGAAGAATTGAAGCAGTTACTGGTGAGGCTGCATTGCAGTATGTGAATGATATTGAAGAAAAACTGCAAAAAACAGCTGAAATAATAGGTTCTTCAGTTGGTGAAGTTATAAGCACTGCAGAAAGAGTGATGCAAAACTTGAAGCAAGCTCAGAAAGAATTATCTCAGCAAAAAGCAAAGGGAGCTGCAAATACAGCAGGAGAGCTTGCAAGCAAGGCAGAAGAAGTGAATGGTGTAAAATTTGTAACTGCTAAACTGCCTATTTCTGATGTTCCACTCTTGCAGACAACAGTTGATACTATTGCAGATAAGTTGGGATCTGGAGTGGTGGTTATTGCTGGCTGTTCTAATGAGAAGCTAGTATTTATTGGCAAAGTAACTCAGGACCTTGTGAAAAAAGGGTTTCATGCTGGAAATATATTAAAAGAAACTGCAAAGGTAGCAGGTGGTGGAGGAGGAGGCAGACCGGACTTTGCACAGGCTGGTGGCAAGGATATAGAAAAAGCTGACTCTGCCCTAGAGAAAGCAGTTGAAATAATAAGGAATCAAGCTTCAGAGAATTGATATATAAACTTAGATTTATATTTTTGATAATTGCAGGCATAGGCATGCTTTCTAATGCTTATGCCTTGTCTGAACAAAACGGCAGCCCTAAAAAAGTGGTTGTGGTGGCAGCAAACCGCTTGCTTTTGAAAGATTTTGACAATCCCAATCTTAAAAATATCCATAAGATTATAAATAATGGGTGTGTAGGTCTTATTAGTCCTAATACATCAGGATATAGAAGTGAATATTCAGCTCTTCTAACTGCTGGAGCTGGTTATCCATCAAGAGGCGGAGCTTATCTTAGAAGCATTTATAATGTTGATGAAAAAACATCAGAAAACATATCTGCAGAAAAAGTATTCAAGCTCAGAACAGGCATAAATCCTCCAATAGATTCAGCTGTTCTAATCAATATAGCATTAGCATTACAGGATAATTCTAAGCCTTATGCATTTCCTAAAATTGGAAATACAGCATCAGCAATAAGCAAGTCTGGCTTGGTGAGCTGTGCCATTGGAAATTCTGACACCTATGATTTGAAGATAGATAGAAGGGTAGCTAGCCTTGCTATAAATAATGAAGGAATAATTGATATTGGTGATGTGTCATCTGATAATTCTATTCCAATATCAAAAATGAAAGCTGAGGATTTCTTAAAACCTCAAGCAGATAACTTATTTAGCAGAGTATTAAAGTATATAGAAAATGCAAGCTATGTTGTTGTAGATTTTGGGAATTTTGAAAGATTATATCAATATAGCAGTAAAATGTCTGATAGTGTGATAAAATCAGAAAAAGCAAAAGCTCTTGAGGATTTAGATTCGTTTATAGGTAAATTACTCAGCATTGAAGATAAAAACATAACTATCATATTGGCTTCTTTTTATCCTGCATTCACTCCAAGATGGAATGATTTAACACCAATTATTATTTACAATACACAAGACCCTGAAAATGGATTAGCATACTCAAAAAGCACAAAAACAGCAGGTATGATATCAGCCTCAGATATTGGTCCAACTGTGCTTCACAAGCTCAATATTGATATTCCTAAAGAGATGGTAGGAATACCAATCACATCTGCAACTGGTGAAATATCAACTGTTTACACCATAGCAGAGAGAGTGAAACTTAGAGATAAAATAATCTTGCCTTTTTTGTGGGTAATAGCTGCAATATCAGCTGTTATGCTTACATTATCAGGATTAATAATTGCCTTTAATTTGAAGATCAAATCATTAAAACTAAACTTACTCAGATGGGCAATGTTGGCTGTGGCATGTTTTCCTTGTGCTATGCTGTTAGCAGTGTTATTTCCTGCATTGCCAATATGGTATGTGATGGGTTTTGTGGTTTCAATACCAGCTATGCTTTTAGTATCATTTCTTATAATGAAAATACTTCCTAAAAACACTTTTTTCCCAAGAGATTTGACAGCAGTATTTTTTGTGTCATGTTTGATAATTGTGATAGATTTGTTGTTTGGAAGTCCATTATGCAAGTATGCAGTTCCAAGCTATGATCAGCTAAAGGGATTTAGAAATTATGGGTTGGGCAATGAGTATGCTGGATTTTTGATTAGTATGGCTATAATCACATATCTATCATTTCAAAAAAGCTCTAAGATTTATTTTTATTGTGGAGTATTGCTTCTTGTTGTAGTTTCTTTTTTAATCGGTCTTGCAAATCTTGGAGCCAATTATGGTGCTCTGGTTACTTGGCTGTTTACAATGATAATGATATTGATTGGGATAAATGGAGGCAGAATCTGTATCAAAAGTATTGCAGCAGCTGGAATATTATCAATTTCTATTGCTTTTATTTTTATGTTTCTATCTTCATCACATGCAGGTAGATTTTGGGCAATGGCAGGTGAGATGGGATGGGGATATATAGTTGCTGTTTTGGCAAAGAAGATTGGAATGAATGTGAGTATAGCATCATCAAATAAAGCAGTTACTGCATTGATGGTATTTACACCATTATTGTTGTTGTGGTTCTATAAAATTCATTTTAAAGTGAAGAAAATGTTTGAGCAATCTTTTATAATGTTAACATCAGTTAAAATATTATTGATTGGAGCCATTGCGGCAT
>JBDNDK010000244.1:0-3141 GCA_046719185.1 Armatimonadota bacterium | reverse complement strand
TGTTTAAGTTATTAAAAAACAACCTTTGAAATTATTGGTGTATATTTTTATTTCTTTATCAATTTCAATGAAATATTTGCTTTTTCCTTAGATGATTTCCAATCAGCTTATCTTCAAAACAGACATGTTTTATAACCCATTTTACTACTGATTTATTAAGATCATCTATTATTTTTTGTGAGATGCTATCATTTGCTAATTTGTTTTGCAGTTCTTTGAAGTTTGATACAAAGTCATTATGAATTTGCTTGTGTTTTACAAACTCTGGATATTTTTCTGATTCCATTATTTTTTCTTCACTTCCAAAATGCATAACAACATAGTCCTGAAGAAATTTAACTGTGGATTTTATTTCAAGATTACCTTTATTACTTTCGATTGCATCGGTTAATTTGTTTATTCTGTTTATCAATTCTTTATGTTGATTATCAATTTCATCAATACCCACTGATAATCTTTCATTCCATTCTATAGCCATGATGTAAAATCTCATATATATATTCTTCATATAGACTTTTCCATAATTTAATAATTTATTATAATGTTTTTATATTTAATAACTGTTTCAAATGTTTGAATATTGTTGAATATTATGTTATTAATTAATATATGCCTAAAGAATGTGTTGAAAATACCAACTATACTAATAATAATATCTGTTAGTTAAAAAATATATACTATTAAAATCACAATTGAAATACGCCTTTTTATTCGATTTATGGAGGATATTCCCTATGAATGATGCAAAAAATGAAATTATTGATGATGAAAGTTGCCAACTGGTTGTATTTGAGTTGAGTGGTGAGGCTTATGGAGTTGATATAGGTTCTGTGAACACTATCATCAGAATGCAGGAAGTGACAGAAGTACCTAGAACTCCTGATTATGTAGAAGGTGTTATAAATCTCAGAGGGAATATCATCCCAGTTGTTGATTTAAGAAAAAGATTTGGACTTGCATGTGGAGAGATAACAAAGTTCAGCAGAATTGTAGTGGTGGAGACATCTGGTCAGCTTATTGGAATGATTGTTGATGCTGTTTTAGAGACTTTAAGAATGCCAAACTCTGCTATAGAGCCTCCATCACCAGTTGTTCTGACTGTAGATTCGCAATATGTCCAAGGTGTCGGAAAGCTAGATGATAAGTTAGTTATTATGCTTGATCTTGAGCAAGTGATGACTGTTCATACTGTAGAAACTCTAACTAGAAAAGAATCTGCTTCAACTGCAGCTTAGTTGGAATACAAGAGATATAAAATAATCAATTATTGAGTTTAATATTAAACATCCAAGGGGTCTTGTTTCTATAGAAAAATATCAATGAAAAAGAATTATTAAACTTTACAACAAATTAAGGGAAAGGTAAAATGTAGTTACAAGAGTCCATTAACACCCCTTTCTGGACTCCTTGGCAGGCCGTTTAGCCGCACGCTAGACGGCCATTTTGTTTGTTTTCACAATTCTTTTTAGATTTATGACAATCTTACATCAGACAAATTTCCCCAAAAATTAATCTACTTGAATATATTCAAAAGTTATTTATATTGTTATTCCAAAATTATATGGTAATTATACTAGTAAGTAACAAATACTAGGAGGGATATATGAAATCTCTTAGAACGAGAATAATTGTTATGGGTTTAATTGCAGCATTTATTCCTGTTGCAGTTATTCTATTTGTAACAACAGCAAAAAAGAATATATTAGAAAAACAAGTAGGTGAAGAACTTTCAAAAACTGTTGAGTCTAACCTTGAGACAATTGCTCAAGATACTTATGCATTGTGTTTGAGTCAACAAGAGTTGCTGGATCAAACACTCAACTCAAACTTAAATGTTGCTAGAGATATTATGCAAAGAAATGGCAGAATATCTTTATCCTCTGAAACAGTTGAATGGAAGGCAATTAATCAATTTTCTCAAGCAGAAAATATTGTCAATATTCCTAAAATGAATCTTGGTGGAAATTGGTTGGGTCAGAATAGAGACCAAAAGATAAAAACTCCACTTGTTGATGATGCAACCAAACTCACCGGTGGAACTTGCACTGTTTTTCAAAGAATGAACAGTAATGGTGATATGCTTAGAGTTGCAACAAATGTTATCAACAAAGAAGGAAAAAGAGCTATAGGCACATATATTCCTTCTGTGAATCCTGATGGCAAACCAAATCCTGTTGTTGAATCAGTATTGAATGGCAAAACATATACCGGCGTAGCTTTTGTTGTTGATTCTTGGTATGTAACAAAATATGAGCCTATAAAAGATTCTAATGGAAATATTATCGGAATGCTTTATGTGGGTGTGAAGCAGGAAAGTGTTGATAGCTTAAGACAAGCTATTCTAAAGACAGTTGTAGGTAAAACAGGATATGTTTCTGTATTAAAAGGTTCAGGAACTGATAGAGGTTCTTTTGTTATATCTAGAAATGGTGAGAAAGATGGAGAGAACTTTTGGGAATATAAAAATTCTCAAGATAAAATGCCAGTTCAGGATAACATAGAAAAAGCAATATCATTAAAACCTGGTGAGGTAGCTATTAATAGATATAAATGGCAGGAAGATGATGCATCTAAAGAAAGAAATGTAATATCTGCAGTCACCTATTTCGAACCTTGGGATTGGGTGATTGGTGTTACTGCTTATGAAGATGAGTTTAGAGCTGCAAATGATAGAGTGAATGCAGGGATGAATGGCTTTCTCTGGGCAACTATTATTTCTGCTTTGATAGCTTTTGTTATGGCTGTATTTATGGCTGCAAAAGTTGGAAATGGCATCACAAGTCCTATCTTGAAGAGTTGTTCAGCTCTTAAAGCTTTAGCACTTGGTGATGTTGATGAGACAACAAATATTGCTAAGACCATTATTGAAGACAAAAATGGAAAAAAGCAAAATGTTGCTGCTGAAATAGAGATGCTCTCAGATGGAGTGAATGGTGTTGCACATAATATAAAAACTCAGGCTGAAATTGCAGAACATATTGCTTCAGGCAATTTAGATGTTGATGTAATTGAAAAATCAGATAGAGATATTCTTGCTATCAGTATGAAAAATGTTGTAGCTAACTTGCAAGCTTTGGTATCAGAAGCAAATATGCTAAGCAAAGCAGCAATTGAGGGCAAACTTAATACACGAGAGATCGG
>JBDNDK010000243.1:0-3146 GCA_046719185.1 Armatimonadota bacterium | reverse complement strand
CAATATTGTTATAATATCCTTTAATATGTTCTATATATTCACACCGAAGTTACTTATATACACCATACATAAAAAAAGTCCCGATAATCTATAATAATCGGGATACGTAGAACTTGAAACTAATTAGTGGAGAAAAAAGAATCCGAAAGTCCGGTATTAATTTTAATATTTCTCAATGTTGTTGTTCCCATCAATCCTCCATCTGCAGTATACATTTTAGCTTGAATGCCTATTGGAAGTTTACCTCCCAATTTACTATGCTGTGTAAATTCAACTTTAGTAAGCAAATCACCATTTGCCCTATACTTTTCAAGCTTTTGTATTTGTAGATCTTTATTTATCCAAACTCTCTGATGGGTTTTATCATTTCCATCCCATTTAGGATTAAATCTCAATTGAGTTATTCCTTTAGAAGTTGAAACCACAGATACATTGTTATCAGTCCATAGTTGACTGCTCAAAAAACCAAGATCAAGAGTATCTTGTCTTTTTCCTGAAGCTGATTTTACATTCTCTCTATGCTTCACCATTGAGGCTCTTATCTGTCTTATATATCCATTTTGAATATAAGATGCTTTTATACCCTGTGCAAAGCCATCAAATCTAATTTTATCTGGAAACTTATAAGCAACAGTTGCTTTTTCAAGCTTCATTATTTCTCCCCAAGCATTATCAAACTTTTTGATATTTGCAAGGTTTCTATCAGAAACTACTAAATCTGCACTGAAATCTTTCACACCAGATTCAGCAGACTTTACCTGAGATAAAATACTTGCCGGAGTTTGAGCTTGAACAAAGTGTTTTACTAAAAACAATATAAGTAAAGAGAAAAAACTTAACAAAATTAAAGGTCTAAAGTTAACTTTTGATTGCATTTTAATTTTCACCATTTGCATAAAAACCTGCTCCTTGAATAATGTATAAAATATTGTTTTATCTATTAGACGGAAGCAGGTTTCATTTATACATCTAAAACTAATTTTATTAGATTCTTTTTACATCAACATTAATCTTTAAATCCATTTTTAATTTAGATGGCATTCCCTGATTTGTTGCCTGCTTAGGCAAAAAGATTGTTATATCACCTTCTGTTACACCATTTGATTTCAACATCCTACCAAGATTTGGAGAAAAATATAAAATATTCCAACCCTTTAGGTTCACTTCACCATTTATACTTGATATCATATTACTCATCATAGACAAAATATCAGAATTCTGACCAGATGATGATGTTTGTGCAGCAGCAGCTTCACCAATATTTTTCATCATCTCCCCAATATCAATGTTGCCTTTGAAGGATTGTTGAATTTTTGCTGCGGTTATACTATTAACACTTTCATTTGTTGAAAGAATAGTAGATATCATATAAAAAGGATTATTTGACCAAGGTATAGGCATATCTATAGTCCAAGAATCTCCTTTTATCAATTCTCTTTGTGGAAAATAGCTGCTCATATTCATTTGATTTATTATTCCAGAAAAATCAAATTCAGATATATTTCCAGCTAAGTTTTCCATTCCATATATATCTTTTAGTCTGCCATCTGGAAAAATCACATATGTGATAGGCTCAGAAGCTAGATTGAGATTTTTTGGAACAACTCCTATATTACTATCCATACTAATATTAGAATAGCTTGTTCTTATTTTTGCAGAGCCATCAGAATAGATATCTACTACCCTCTGATTCATAGTCATTGAAACAGAACTAACAATTGGTTTTTTGGGAACTCCGGGCATATCCGGCATTTTGATAGTAGTCTTCATTGTCATTCTATACTTGTCAAACTGCCCTTTTTGAAACTTCATTGTTAGTCTAACAGTATCATTTGCAAATGAACCAGATGCAAATATAACAATTAAAACTATAAATATAGTGCTAATTTTATATCTATTCATAAATACCCCCACAAAATATTGAAAAAAGAAATGCTAATTAACTATCACAACAGGAACAAAATATCTTGCATCAAGCATACTAGCTATACATGAATTTTGCCCTAAATATGCATAATTCCCACTATGATTTATCATAAGTGAGATAGCAAAACCATTTTCTTTTGCACCATTTGGTAAACTAGACCATGGCAACACAATTTCATATAAAGCAGATGTGCCAACTTTTTTGTAATTAGCCTTTATGTTTCCCTGTAATCTACTAGAATTATCGGTATTTATGGGAAGCTGTCTTGTAACTTTTACATCTGAATTAAAATTAATTTTATATGCAGAATCAAGGCTCTTATATTTTTTTGCTCCCTCTTTTTCAGAGTCTGCCATAGCAAATGCAACTAATATGGAGTTTTCAGTATGAAAGCTTTGGTTTTGTTCTGAATCTAATTGGGCAAATAAATAGACATTCTCATCATCATACACCATCTTAATTACCCCTGGTGATTTTTGGTTTGGATTTGCCACTAAGCTAGCATGGGTAATTTCTTTCCACTTCTTTATGTCTAAATTAAATTTTTTCTCACTTGTTCTTTTCATTTGATATGCAACATCAATAGCAAGCCAATTCAAAGGATTATTATTCTCATCATAAATCCAAACTGCATATTTGCCAGCTGTTGTATAATTTTTGGGCTTTATACTAAACACCTTTGCATCCAATCCTCTTGGATCAATTGACATCTCAAAATTAGATGGCTCTATATCAAACTTGTCACCAATAATTTTTAATTTTGATTTATAAATATCATCTGTATTATTTATTACACTCATACCAAAAGTGTTGTCTTTATCAAAACTATCAATCACTATTCTCTCTGGCATAAAAGAAATCTGTACAGGCTGTTCTGGAGATACAGAAAGCCAAGAACTTTTATAGTTTTGTTTACCATCAAAGAAATAATTAACAGAAGTTATCAAAACACAATTATTTCCTGCAGACTCAGATGGTATACTAATATTGTAGTATAGATTAACTCTTCCTTTTGATGACACAGAAATCGGAAAATCTTGTTTGCCACTTGCTTCATTGAAATTTATTTTGAACTCTTTTTCTGAATTTAATCCCATCAATTTTATATCAATATCTTGAATGTTTATTGGATTGTCATTGTTGTTGATAAACTCAATATTCAAAGTATATGGCAAATTGACAATATGGTTAAAAAACATAGTATCAGAAAGAATTCTTG
>JBDNDK010000242.1:0-3150 GCA_046719185.1 Armatimonadota bacterium | reverse complement strand
AAATGAAAATTTATTTAAAGAAGCAACTTGGGTTCTAACTCCAACAAAAAATACTAATAAAAATAATTTAGAGAAACTTGTTCTATTTATAGAATCTATTGGGGCAAAACCATTGATTATGGATCCTGATATGCATGATATATCAACTTCTATAATTAGCCATTTGCCTCATATAATAGCAGCGACATTAATTGAATTGGCTTCTGAAAAAGACAATGATGAACTAAAAACATCAAAACTTGCGGCAGGAAGCTTTGCAGACCTAACAAGAATTGCTGATAGTTCTCCAGAAATATGGAGAGATATATGTATAACAAACTCCATACATTTGGTTGAAACAATAGATAATTTTATAGCAAAACTTCATTACGTAAAATCTGCATTAGAAGATAATGATTCTGAAACAATAAAAAAAATATTCGAAAATTCAAAAATTGCAAAATCTGCTTTTAGAGGTGACAAATAATGAAAAGACCAATCATAGCCATTGATGGTCCTGCTGGTGCTGGTAAAAGCAGTGTTGCAAAAGCAGTTGCAGAAAAATTAAATTATATATATGTTGATACTGGAGCAATGTATAGAGCAATTGCTTGGAAAATATTGGAAACAAATACTTCAATATCTGATATTGGCAAAGTTTCTTGCCTTGTAAATAATATAAAATTAAAATTTGAAAAAATCAATAATGAGCAAAAAATATTTGTTGATAATATCGATGTTACACAAGCTATAAGAACTCCTGAGGTTACAAGACTTTCATCACCTGTTAGTGCTATTCAAGCTGTAAGAAAAAGATTGACTGAAATACAAAGGTCTTTTGGTTCAGATGGTGGAATTGTAATGGAAGGAAGAGACATAGGAACAGTAATTTTTCCTGATGCTGAACTCAAAATATTTCTAACTGCTTCTGCAGAAGAAAGAGCAAAAAGAAGAACAGAACAGTTAAAAGCTATGGGACAATTTGCAGATGTCAACCAAATAGAAGCAGAGATAAGAGAGAGAGATTTATTAGACAGCTCTAGGCAAAATGCACCTTTGATACAAGCAAAAGATGCAATACTTATTGATACTGA
The DNA here is from genome assembly GCA_046719185.1 of Armatimonadota bacterium. GTDB lineage: Bacteria > Armatimonadota > UBA5829 > UBA5829 > UBA5829 > JBDNDK01. The sequence goes on along the minus strand of JBDNDK010000242.1, from coordinate 2,077 downwards.
TAGACTCACTGAAGAAGAAGTTGTTCAAAAAATCATAGAGTTACATAATAAAATTATAAATAAAAATGATATATAGAATAGCAAGATTTATTTGCCTTATAATCTTAAAAATATTTGGAAGAATAGAAGTTATTGGACATGAAAATATACCCAAATCTGGTGGTGTCTTAATATGTGCAAATCATATAAGTTATATAGATCCACCAGCAATAGGTGTTGCATCAAAACGAAGCGTGCATTTTATGGCAAAAAAGCAATTATTTGAAGTTCCGATACTTAAATTTTTGATGAAGCCTCTACAAACTTTTCCAGTGAATCAAAGATCTGCAGATAGAATGGCTCTAAGAAAAGCTATTGATTACATAAATAATGGTGAGATAGTGGCAATGTTTCCAGAGGGTCAAAGAAATCTTTCTGGAAAACTTATGCCAGCACTCCCTGGTGCAGGTATGATTGCATTAAATAGTGATGCTGTAGTTATACCTGCTGCTGTTTTTAACACTGAAAAAATGTTACCCAAAGGCTCAGTTTTTTTAAGATTTACAAAACTTAGAGTTGTATTTGGAAAACCTATGGATCTTTCTGATTTAAAAGAAATTTCAGGCAGAGATACTATAGAAAAAGCCTGCATTAGAATTATGGATTCTATTGGCAGGCTTTTAGAAGAATATAAAATAGATATATATTAATTTCAATCAATTTGCATTGGCATTAAAACATATAAATAATCATCCATTCCTTGAGGTTTTATCAAAACAGGGTTAATATCACCGGTAAGTTCAATCTCTATTGCTTCAGTTTCTATAACATTAAGTACATCAAGAAGATATTTAGAATTGAAAGCCATCTTTATATCCTCACCCTCCATTATCACTTCTACTTCTTCTTGTACTGATCCAAGATTTGAGCTTGTAGAAGAAACATATAATGTTCCTGATTCACTTTTTAGAGTTATTCTATTTGAATTATCTCTTGCAACAATATTTGCTCTTTTTACGCTCTGCATAAATTGTTCAGTTGGAACAATCATTTTTTTAGTATGTTCCTGAGGAATTACTTTTTCGAAGTTTGGAAATTGACCTTCAATTAATCTTGATATTAAGATTGTGTTATCTATTGTAAATTTAATTTGATTTGCAGAAATCACAGCTTCAACTTTTTCACATTTATCAGGAATAATCTTTATAAGTTCATTTAGTGCTCTTGCAGGTATAATTGCATTTACAGCACCTTCTGCAACTCCTAGCTCACATTCCTGCAAACTTAATCTATGAGTGTCTGTACTTACAAACTTGATTGAAGAATCAACAACTTGTAGCAAAATTCCAGTTAATATTGCTCTAGATTCATCTGTACTAACAGAAAATGAAGTGTTTTTTATTGCATTTTTAATAATATCTGGTTCTATTTCAAATCTAACTTCCTGTTGAACATCTGGAATCACAGGAAATTCATCAGGAGAAAGACTCAGTAAATTAAAATCGCTAGTTGCACATTTAAGATTTACATTATTTTGGTCATCAGTTGATATTTCAATATCTACATCAGGCAAATTGCTAAGTATTTCAGAAATAAGTTTAGCTTGTACAGTGAATGATCCTTTTTCAATTATATTTGCAGGAACTTCACATTCCATAGAAATCTCAAGATCCGATGCAGTCAACTTCATTTTGTCATCTAATGCAGTAAATAGAATATGTCCTAATATTGGAAGCGTAGTTCTAGTACTCACTGCTCTTCCTGCTATTTGAACACCCTCATTAAGATCTTTCCTTGCACAAATAATTCTCAATGGACTTCCTCCATAAATAAACTAATTATTTTCTTCTGAAACATAAATGTGTAGCAATAAAAACTTTTAATAAATCAACTCCAATAAATGGCAGCACCCCTAATAAATACGCCATTGAAATTGTATCAGAGTTTGAAAAAGACAACCAAACTGCAAGCCAAGCAGATCCAAATATATATATAATTGCAACACCAAAAATACCTGCAACATATCCAGTTGATATAGAATTATCTCTGTTTTCAACTATTTTGCCAATCATATATGCAGCTAGTGCAAATGCTATAA
>JBDNDK010000241.1:0-3163 GCA_046719185.1 Armatimonadota bacterium | reverse complement strand
CCAATAACGGATGCTATATCCAGTGTGGAAAGTATGACCGACATCATTTTAGATAACAATTTGTTGGGTATGCAAACCACTGTTTGGCTTCCACAAAGATATTTAACAGATACAATCAACTTTGCATTAGCATATTCTGCTGAGCTTTCTTGGAGTGGAAAAGAAAAGTCAAAAAATGAATTTGCACAGGCATTTATAAAGAGTTACTTTGGAATGGATCCAACAAATGAATTAGTGCACACATTTTGGAATTTGCATAATTTGGCGATGTCAAAAGAAGAAATAGTCTCAAGAATGTGGAATTCCTCTGAGGCTATGGATTCATTATCCACACAAGAGAGTACTTCTCCTGCTATGAATATGAGAGAAAGGGCAAGGGGAGTTATAAATGCCCTTAATAGATCAAGAGAAAGAGTAAAAAAGAATCAAACAGAATATGAATCTTTAATATTGGCTGCTCAAGTCTCAGAACATATAAACAACAGAGCTGTATCTGCATATCTAATCACATTTGAAATAAGAACAGCTCATAGACAATTGAAATCTATCAATCCCAAATCTGCAATTGTAAACTACAAAAATGCAATTAATATTATAGACAACTTAATTGAGGCTGAAAAAAATATTATAAATAGAGTGGAAAACAATTGGGATAGGTGGAGATACTCAGAACCTGATAGATTAAAAAATTGCAGTCCTGAAAATATTCTATATTTATTATACAATAAAGATGGATACTTAATGGAACTTAAAGCTAAACTTTCTGAAGATTTATCAAAAATTGAAAGCAATTAGATATTAAAAAATAAACAAAAGGATATTTTATGTTTTGTTTCGGTCAAAATTATTCAACAAAAGAGATTTTTAAAAGCTTATTTCCTATTCCAAAGAAGATAGAACTTCTTGATGGAGTGGTTGAGAAAAAAAATAATATAAATGAAAATGTTAATCCTGTCGGTGATGATAGAAGTGAAAAATATAAACTCATCTGCAGTCAAGATGGTATAGTAATTGAAGCCGACAGCAAAAGAGGTGCTTTCTATGCAAAAAAGACACTTGCCCAGTTAGATATGATGGACGATATCCCTTGCTGTGTGATAGAAGATGAGCCAGCAATGGAAATTAGAGCTGTGATGTTTGACCTTGCAAGATGCAAAGAAAAGCATGAATATTACTATTATATGATAGATCTTCTTTCAAAATGGAAAATCAACACTGTTTTTCTTCACTTGAATGACAATGACGGTTGTGCACTTGAAATAAAAAGCTATCCAATTCTCACGAGCAAATATGCCTTCACTCAGGAAGAGATGAAAGACTTGATAAAGTATGCTGCTGAGAGATATATAGAGCTGATTCCAGAAATTGAATGCTTTGGACATTCAAGATATATACTTCAGCATGAAGAGTTTGCTCATCTAAATGAAAACCCTGAAAATCCTAAAACTCTCTGCACATCAAACCCTCAGACTTGGGAAATTGTGAATAATCTAATGGAAGAGACTGCAAATCTGTTTCCTAGTGAATATATACATGCAGGTTGCGATGAAGCAAGCTATGGCAAATGTGATGTATGTGCTGCTTGGGCAGAAAAAGAAGGATTAGATACTGTTGTTTACACACACATTAAGAAGACCTGTGATATTGTAAAATCAAAAGGCAAAAAGCCTATTATCTGGGCAGATGTTTTGCTTAATCATAGAGACATAGCAGATAGATTATCAAAAGACATTATTCTTTCTCCTTGGAACTACAGAGATGTTGTTGATCCTGAGCCAATAAAATTTTTAATTGAGAAAGGATATAAAATTTTGGGTTGTCCTGCTGTTGCTATGGGAAGTAGAATGATACTTCCAAAAGAAGATGCCATTCCGAATATAGAATCTTGGACAGATATCATAATCAAAAATAATTGCTGGGGAATGGAAACTACTGCATGGGTTCCTCAAAGATATATTGCTGATACATTATATGACACTCTTGCCTATGCTTCTGAACTCTCTTGGAGCGGCAGAGAAAGAACAGCATTTGAGTTTATGAAGGGCTTTGTAGAGGGATTTTTTGGAATAAAAGATTCTGATGAATTAGCTGAGGCTTTTGTGGAAATACACACTCTTTCGGAGCTTGCTTATGATAAGATTTCAGACCTTTGGAATTATTTTGCTCAGATAGTTGAAGACAAAACAGAGCTTTGGATGGTGGATAATAAACTTAGAATGTATAATGCTGAGAAAATTTTATCAATTTTAAAATCATATAGAGATAAAGTAAATATTCATAACACAGAATATTCTGCATATATTTTAGCTTGCGAAACTGCATATCATATACAAGACAGAGCATTTAATGTCTATTCAATAGTTGATGCACTAAAAAGAGCTGAAAAGATACAAGAAACAGAAAGACCGAAAGTATTAAAACAGCTTGAAATAGTTGTGAGATTGCTTGAAAAACTTTTTCAAAAGGAAACTCATATTGAGAGAAAGCTCATTGAAGCTTGGGATAGATGGAGATATGAAGACCATCCATTAAAAACTGGCACAGGTCAAAACATACTTGGAAATATGCATAGATCTAGACACTGTGTAAAAGTTATACTCAAAAGGGTTAAATCTCTTTTACAAACGATAAAAAGTGGAACTATTGCAGATTTCAGCTCAGTCTTTAATAGAGAAGAACCCTCTGAATCTGGCCAAGATACTATAATTTGGTAGGACTGCACAATGTATGAAAATACTGCTAATATACTAGGCTTTTTGTGCAGAAATACAAGGAAAAAACTATATATAGGAGGGGTAAGATGAGCATTAATTCTGTAAATTTCTCAATTGCTCCAATTAGCTCTGCTGGTATAATGCTCTCATACAAATGCAATAGTGAATGCCAGCATTGCCTGTATAACTGTTCACCTAAATGGTCAGATTGGATTACTGAAGAAAAACTGCATAGTATTTATTATGGAACTGTAAAGAGTGTTAAAAATCCACAAGGGTTTCATATAGCTGGTGGTGAGCCGTTTATCAATTTTCCATTATTATTGAAAGCTGTAAAATTAGCAAGGGAATATGGAATACCTCTTGATTATGTTGAGACAAATGCTGGTTGGTATACAGATGAGAAGTCTGCTATAGAGAAACTCAAACAATTAAAAGATGCAGGTTTA
>JBDNDK010000240.1:0-3196 GCA_046719185.1 Armatimonadota bacterium | reverse complement strand
CTTTTCATTCAGAGTATATACCTATTGAAAAAACAATAGGAACAATACATGCATCAATGAAAATATTTGCCACAATGGTTTGGCTTTCTGAGTTTTTACAGGATCTTTCAAATATTAGAACAAGGGGCACAATTTCTTTTGATGAATATGTGATTGAGTATGGAGAGCCTGCAGCCAGAAAAGCTGCCAGCTATTGTGGTCAGATTATTTATGGAGGAAGGTCTGCTTATAAGCTTGGCAAATACATGACATTAAAACCTAAAGAAGAGTTTTTTAGTAGTAATTGTGAGTATGAGCTTTTAAGGTCAGCTAGAGGGCATTTTGATCCTTATGGAAATATTATAACAGGTGTATGCACAGGAATTAGTGTAGGCAAATGTGATAATTTGTATGATACATATACTTCATTTGATATTGAAAACTATCCTGTAATCAAAACCTTAGTTCAAAAAGGTGTCAAAGGTCTTTATGAATATGCTGTTGAAAAATATGGTTTCATTGCAAAGGACGGATATGCGGGCAAGTGTCATTTGTGTATGGATATCAGAAAACATCTAGTAAGTTGTGAAGCTCCATATTCAGAACTAACACCAACTGAGTTTTATTCTAGAATATAAAAAAAACATTCCGGAAACCTTAATTTTCAAATTTGGAATGGTTTTTTAATTAAAACTAATCCAATATTTCTATATCCTCAGGTGTTCTGGCTCTTATAATTCTTTGGTTTTCAGTCCACTCAGGGTGATTTGGAATATTTCCTTGAACTATTCCACAGACGCTAATAAAATCTCCTATGTTAACATTAACAGGGAAATTGTGTTTTACTATCACACCTTCAATCTCAATACCATCAATTATATTTTTTACTCTACTGCCATCTGTAACAACAAATAAAAAAGGATCATTTTTGTGTGTTACTCTGCCAACTATTTTTACAAGCATTCCAGTATTATTTGCACCTATGCCATCCTGCACACCGGGAATGTTTTCAATTTTAGCACCACCAACAGAAGCACAAGTCATTGCAACAAGACTTGGTAATATTGATGAACCTACTTTTGCAATACTGTCAGCCAATATAACTCTTTCAGTTGATTTATCTTCAATCTTTTCAAATGACATTCTACCAATTATATTCACTTTATCTGCCACTTGAATATCTGAAAAATTGCCTTTAACTTTTATGCTGTTTACTTTATCTGTTGTGGTTACATAAAGAGAGTTATCATCTTCAAAAACAGCTGTAACAATCATATCTTTTAGGTTAATATATGTATTTTCTAGCCACAGAAAACCTTTGTTGTTTACTGCATAAATTGTGTTTTCTTCACAATTTGGTCCTATTTTAAACGGTGATTCAAAATATTCACCCTGTTTATTTGTATCAACAACATTGTTTTCAACATTTATATTTCTACTGCTTTCTATATATATTGCAGATTTTCCAGCAGGAAGAGTAGGGCTTTTGGAAACATTTGTAATGGTGTTATTTCTGACTGTTACTGTATCAGATGATGTAAGAATTATTCCTGCATTGATAGCACCATCTATTTTATTATTTTCAATTACTATATTTTTATGGACTCCCGGCATTGCATTAAACACATTGTGTGCTTTTAATGCAAATACTGCCACTACTGCTTCTCCAATGGGTCCAGCATAATTGCAATTTTCAAAAATATTATTCCTAATTATCACATCTCTTGAGCCTATTGACTCACAGAAAAACCATGTTTCAGAGTGAACAATAACTCCAGCAGATGTGCAGTTATAAAATCTTGAGTCTTCAACTATTACATTTCTGTTCTGAATTAAAAATCCTCTTGCTCTGTTTGCTCTTACCTCACAATTTGAAATTCTCACAGTTGCCACTTTTGATGCATTGCCTAATAGATCAGTGATTTCAACTTCAGCTGGCAGAGGCTGTGTGAATGTTATTTGATGGTGTCCATAAGTTTCAAGCATTTGCACAGACTGTACAGTTGCTGTTGCATATGGCACCACAAATTCTTTCTTTGATATTTCCATTATGTCACCCACACAAGGAGGATCTGGAATACTTAGATTATGAACAGCAACAACTGTTTTTCTGTCTTCAGAAATTGAGATGATTCCTAGATATAAACCTGCCTTTATATTACCAGCATCATCACCCATTCCTTCAAAATTGCTATTTTTAATATTTAGATATCCTCTTGTTCCACTAAAATGTGATGCATCAGCAGTAGTGGACATCAATCTGCCTGTGTTTGGTGTAGGTACAACATTAAGTCCATCAATATCTATATTTCTACAGTTCTTAGCAAAAAAACCCATACCCGGAGCCGTATGAATTGTTATATCTCTTACATCAACACCATTGCAGCTATCAAGATAAAAGGCATTTCTTGTGTAAACATGATGTCTTAAAACAACTAAAGAGCCAACTTCAATTGGTGAATGCTGAGTGAGATTCAATCTTAAAACTTGAGGGCTAATAAGTTCTGTTGAGGCTACTATATTATATTGATCAAGACCTTTTACTGTAGGAAGCTTTGTCACAGGATCAAAGTCCATAAAAGCTCCCACTTTTTCACCGCCAGACACTGGATATTCTGGAAAAACCTCTACATCAAAGTGTTTGTCTCCAACTTCTTTAACTATTCCCTGAGAAAACGGAGGCCTTTGCCAATCTATTTTGAAGTTCTTTAATGTGATTCCGGTGCAACCACCAAATGAAAAAACAGTTGTTATTCCATTTATAATAAAAGTAGAACCTTGTCCATCAATTGTAATGTAGTTATAGTTATTTAATTCAAATAATCCATACTTTCCCTCAATTGCTGAGAAGTTATAAGTTCCAGTTGGGAAAACTACAATAGGCATCAAAAAGTTTTTAGCAGCATTTATAGCATTTATAACAGCTTGGGTATCATCATTCCCATCATTTGGAACAGCACCATAGTTTGTTACATATATATATGTTGGATATGGGAAAGCAGGTTTTATTTCATCTTCTATGTTTTTATCTTCTGCTACTGTATAGTTCTTTGAAAAGAGAATAAAAATGAAGCTAAAAATCAGGATAATGTAAAGAAATCTAGGCATTAATAAATAACTCCAATCTAATAAATAAAAATAAATTATAAAATACAAATATTTGAAATTATACTCTTTTTTATTTTTAATTATGTTCTAGTATTATGAATGACTCCAA
>JBDNDK010000024.1:0-19882 GCA_046719185.1 Armatimonadota bacterium | reverse complement strand
CAAATGCATTTTCCAATTTGAGTAAAGCTAGTGAGAATGCAGTAGATATTTCTAATCAGCTTAATGAAATGATTAAACAAGATGCAAGGCCTCAGATTAATTTACTACTAGTACAATCTCAAGATGCAATTATGAATCTAAATAAAGCTATAATAAATGCAGACCAACTTATGCGAAAGTTTTCCGATAGTGCTGATAAAGTTGATACAGTTATTGAAAAAGCTAATACTGCAGCTATTAAGGCAGATGAGATGCTTGGTAAATTAAATGAAGCAAGCACAGGTGTAAATGAGCTTGCTAATGATAAACAACTTCATGCTGATCTAAAAGCTACTATTAGAAATGCAGCAGAGGCAAGTAATGAGGCAAAACAATTATTAATGGAAATAAATAGAAAATTTGGCACAGGCAAAAACAAAGCTCAACCTGTGAAAAGTCAGAACATTCCAGAGAGTGGATTTAGAACCACATCTATATATAATACAACTACTGATAATATCAGACTTGATGCCAGCTATACATTTGGATTTAATGACAAAGATTTTTACAGAATTGGTGGCTATGATTTAGGTGAGACAAATAAATTAAACTTGCAGAAGGGTACTTTACTAGATAAATATAATTCTGTAAGATATGGTATTTATGCTGGGAAAGTTGGATTAGGTTATGATTACAATTTTGGCAAACCAATAAAAATATCAGCTGATTTATATGATCCTAATAAAGTAAGCCTTGAGCTAAAAAGTCTTATAAATATTACAAATGATTTTGAATTATATTCAGGATTAAAGGGCAGATTAAGAGATGAAAGCCCAGATTTACTTTTTGGAATTAGGTACAATAAATAGTATATAATATAGATTGCAATTTTATTGATTTAACAGGATTGAGACTATCTCAAGAAAGTGATTGTTAGTTTCTATTTGTCATTCTAATAATTAGAATTTTTATTATATTAGAGTGACAGATACTAAGTTCAATGACAGTCTCATCCTTTTGTTTTCTATAGTGTAAATAAAGGAGAATATTCATGAAGGTAGTCCTAACAAAAGATGTAAAAGATTTGGGTAAAGCAGGAGAAATTGTAAATGTTGCAGAGGGACATGCAAGAAACTTTTTAATTCCCAAAAAACTTGCAATAGTTGCAGATGCTGGTGCTATAAAGACAGTTGAAGCAAAAAAGAAAATGTTGGAAATTAAAGGTAAAAAACTGCTTGAGCAAGCAAAGCAAACTGCAGAGAAAATAAATAATCTCAAAGTAACAATTTCTGGTAAGCAGGGTTCTGGCACAAAACTTTATGGTTCTGTTACTTCTCAGGAAATAGCAGATAATCTTAATTCTCAGCATGGGATAAAAATAGATAAAAGAAAGATACATTTAATTGATCCAATCAAGAATATTGGTTCATATGAAGTGCCAGTTAAGCTTCATACAGATGTGTCAGCAACTATTCATGTTGAAGTTGTTCCAGCTGAATAAGTATTAAATTTATTGCTTTTTGACTTTTGAAAATGTTTGGTGTGTGATATAATATTTCTTGCCTCTCTTCTAATTAAAAGAGTGGCAAGATTGTAAAAAATATGGCAGTTAATTTGTGAGGCTTGAGTGCTGCCGTGGTTTGTGATGGATCGGGCGGTGCACAATAATTATCTTGCGAACTCCGTCAGGTCAGGAATGAAGCAGCGGTCAGCTTGAATAGTTATGTGATGCAATTTGTTCCGGTTCAAACCACAGCCATGGCAGCTCTCAGGTTTTACATTTTAACTTGTACTTCTTAATTAAAATTAACTTCACTATAAAATTATGTCCTACATTTCCTTATATAGAAAATACAGGTCTCAGTCTTTTGATGATGTGGTTGGTCAAGACCATGTTATTAGAACAATTCAGAATGCCATCAAAACTGGCAGGATTGCTCAGGGCTATCTTTTTTGTGGCTCAAGAGGTACTGGCAAGACAACTGTTGCAAGGCTCATTGCTAAAGCATTAAATTGCTTAGATGGTGGACCAACACCAACACCTTGCAATAAATGTGATGCTTGTTTAGCTATAAACTCTGGTTCTGCAGTTGATGTAGTGGAAATGGATGCTGCATCAAATAGAAGTGTTGATGATGTAGATGCATTAAGAGAGGGTGTCAAGTATCCTCCAATGCAGTTTAGATATAAAGTATATATTATTGATGAAGCTCATCAGCTTAGCACGCAAGCAAAAGATGCATTTCTAAAAACACTTGAAGAACCACCGCCTCATGCTGTTTTTATTCTTGCAACAACTGAGTCTCATAAGATACCTGTTACAATAAGGTCAAGATGTCAGCAGTTTGATTTTAGAAGAGGAAATCTTTTTGAAATTGGAACTAGAATCAAATATGTTGCAAATTCCGAAGGTGCACAGATAGATGATGAGGCTATAAATATTATTGCAAAATCTGCTAAAGGTTCTTATAGAGACTCATTAAGCCTTTTAGAACAGATACTTTCCTACACAGAAGGCAATATTACAGCTTCAGAAGTGGTGCAGGTTTTGGGGTTAGTTGAAGAGGATGTTTTGCTTGAAATATCCAATGTTATTGGTATGGGTGATGTTTCAAAAGTATTTGAACTTACCACTCAGCTGATGAGAGAAGGAAATGATGTAAAAGAACTCTTGTCATCAATCTCAGATTATTTCAGAGATTTACTTGCATTAAAAGTAGGTGCTGATAAAACACATGCAAATGATGATAGATGGAAAGAGCAAGCAAACTTATTCAATCAAAATGTTATTATAAATATAATTGAAGCAATATCATCATCAGATAAGGACCTTAGGTTTAGTGAACAGCATCAACTGATATTAGAATTAGCTTTGCTAAAATGCATAAGCATTGTGAAAGAGCCTCAAACAGTTGCAGTGGTTCATCAGCATCAAATAACAAAACCATCTGCTTCAGCACCTGTTCAAACTCATAAACAGCCACTAGTGCAAAGTGTTCAAAAAACAAAGACAGAAAATGAGACTGAAGTTGATAATGTAGTTAATATCACAGCAAAAATGAATATTTCTAATTTAGATATTCAGACTGTAAGGAAAAATTGGGAAAAAGTTTTGGCAAAGCTAAGAATTGAGAAACATGCATCCGTAGCTGCTGCAATAAAGGGTGCAGAGATTGTTGATGTTTCTGATGGAAAAGTTGTTTTAGGTTTTGGGAAAGGATTTAGTGAGTTTCATATTAAAAGAATTCAGCAGGATGAGAAAAAAATAGCTGATGCTCTGAAATCTGTTTTGGGGGTAGATATAAAAGTTGTTGCAGAACAGATTGTTGAAAAGAAAGAAGAGCAACAGCTTATTGAGACTTATTCAAATGAGGGTTCTATTGAAGCTGAAGAAATTAAGAAACAAGATACTTCACTATTGGAAGATGTGCTTACAATTTTCCCCGGAAGTATTGATGATAATGATAAAGAAAAAGATCCCTGGGAGGTATAGTTTAGATGGCTAAAGGTAGAAATAATCCTTTTGGTAATGTGCCTGGAATGGGCAACATAATGAAGCAAGTTCAAAAAATGGCTGAAGACACCGAAAGACTTGATCAAGAACTAGCAGAGCAAAGAATAGAAGCTGCTTCTGGTGGTGGAATGGTGAAAGTGGTTGTCAGTGGCAAAGGTGAACTTATTGATATCAAAATAGATCCACAAGTTGTTGATCCAGAAGATGTAGAAATGCTTCAAGATTTAATTGTTAGTGCAATGAGAGAAGCCCTTGAAAATGCAGCTAAGATAAAAGAAGAAAAACTTGGAAGTCTCACTGGTGGAATGAACATTCCCGGATTATTCTAAGTTAGATAATATTTAATAAGGCAGGTAGTGAAGAAAAGCTATTCTTGTATAAACTCTTCACCATTTTTAATGCAATATTCTGCTTTTTGAAGCTGTCTGCCTATATATATAGCATGCCCAATTTCTGAGATTATGCCATCTCTGTTTATTTCATGTTGAAGTCTTTCAATCTTGTCTGATTTATATTCTTTTATAAGAACTCCCTCAGGTGAAAAGTGTTTTACAATCACATCTTTTCCATCAATTGATATATTGAAATAACCATTCGGATCCAGATCTACAGAAAATCCTTTTGAATCTGCAATTAGTTTTGCAAAATCATACCTTGCAGGGTCAATACTTATTGAATGACTGATAACAGTCAAAGCACCAACTTCAAAACCAGTTTTTTCTGCCACTGTTTTTTGAGCATACATTAGACCATATATATTCTTAAGCCAAGCATCTAGTGCATTATGTGTTCTATATGTTGCTGTAAGCGTTAATTCGTCTTCAAATACTCTGAAAAATAATGAAACCAAACAAGGTGCATCTTCAGCATCAATATCAAGATGTGAATCCCATAGGGCAAGATAACAGTCTCTATCTTGTGGGTTTTTATTTAATTTTTCAGCAAACTTTTCCAGTGCATCAAATCCATAATATTTACCAATTCTATTTCCATAAGTATATGGTTGGTCTATTGGTGTTTGTGGATTAAGCATATCTTCTTGATATTTTCGAAGTGAATCAAGGGTAAAATTATACTTCTCCAATTCTTTGGCATCATCTTCACAAGGACATCTTATCACAACTTTTACATTTTGCAGTTCTTGCCTATCACCTTTTCTAAGATGCACAAGTCTGCCAAAATTTATAAGCCTAAATATCAATTCCTGCCAAGCTTTTAATGGAGTATCCTTTACAATTGTGTGAGCTCTAGGTTCAGATGGTTTATGCAGTATTTCTGGCTGAGGTATATCAATTTTTATTCTCTTGTTTGATGCACAAGGGATTGGTTGAAACATTCTTATAAAATTGACTAGAGCTTCTTTAGATTCAGAATTTCTTAAATCTCCAACCTGAACAAATCTTGGTTTTTCTTCAAACATATCAGGTGTTACTAATGAATCTAATATTCTCTGAGTGCCTTTTATTTTTGTGATGCTTTTACCTAAAGAGTTTTCAGTATCTATTCCTAATCTAAAAAAGTTGATAAGTTCAATAGCAGATCCAGATAAATCTGATCCACATAACACAATATCTCTTATTTGAGGATTATATAAAAGATTTCTCAAAAGATGAGGCAGACCATTACCATAAAGATTCCCCATCACTGCAATTGGTGAATTCTCATCAAGGGGAATCTTAAGTTCATTAAAAACATTTTCTACATAATCTAATTTGCTCCATAAAGTTACAACTCCCAATCTCCCAAATGGGTTTATAATTTTTATCTTGTCTGCAAAATAGATTGGTTTAAATTCCATTGTTCCTGTTTTGCAGGAATCATTTATTTGCATTGGTAAAGTGTCCTCTAGGTCCTCCAACATTTTGAAAACCTGTGTTAAAATCTCTATAAAGTGTTTTATATTCTCTTATTCTATGCCATTTCTTTATGTACCCATCTGGAAGCTCACTAACTATTTCAACATCATTCCAACCTTTTACAAGCGGAAATGCATAATATGGAAATTCCTTTGGAATGTCTTTTATATATATCACTTGAATTGGATTTCTTTCCATTCTAGCAAGATACACTCTATGCATTCCATCATTTAGTATGTTAACAACACTACCATCAGCCTCAGCTGATTCTTCAATAACAGGAGGCAAAACATCTATTGGGTCATCATATCCTTCAAGCCAAATTGAGAGATATCCATCAAGCTGAAATAAATCATAACCATTATCTCTAAGCTCCCATCTTAAATCTCTTACTTTCATCAATTCTTGAGTAAGAACATATCTTTGAGCAGGTGCTATTTGGTCTGTGTGCATTTTAATCAATGATATTTGAGAGTTAACATAAGGTTTGTGTTCAGGAGCTTTCATCATCTGAACTTTTCTAAGGTTTGTGTATAACTCTTCAATTGAGTGCTGTTCTATTTTTGTAATTTTCATTTATCAGTCCTTTGATTGAATATTTTATAAAATGCAGTATTGCAGTTCTTTAATATTCATTAAAGTTATATCCGGTGCAGGTTTGTTTTTATTTAGAATATCAATAATAGATTCAGCTTCTTTGTCTGGTCTTGCTAGAATCCATATTGTTTTCATACCAATTTCAATGGCAGGAAGAATGTCATGAGTATAAGTATCTCCAACCATTACAACCTCTTCTGGTTTCACTTTAAGAGTATTTAATATTTTATAAAAGTTCTCTTTCTCAGGTTTTCTTTTTCCTGTTTCATAGCTTAGCACAATTGCATCAGCTATTTCTATCACATTTGGTATTGCTTTGCATACACCATTATAGTATGGTGTCCAGATGTCTGAGAGCAAACCTATTTTGAAACCTTTGTTTTTTAATGTTAATACACATTCCACAGCTCCGTCAATTGCTACTGGTGCATTTTCCTGTTCATTGTAAAGCTTATGAATTTGTGTTGTAACACTATCAGTTAAACAGCCAACTTTTTTTTCCACAAGTTTACAAACTGCATTAGCATTTGGGATTGGTGTGGTCATTATAATTGATGATGTTTCTTGTGCAGATAAACCATCAATCATTGAGGATATTATTTTATTTGGTGCAACAGGTGGACCTGTAATTAATGTCGCACCTATATCAAAAACTACTGCTTTTATATTATTATCAAACATTCACTACATTCCATTCAACAACTTCAATGCCAGATTTTTTGAGTAAGTCAATACCATCAGAAGTGCCTTTATGATCTCTTTTTACAACACATCTTCTTATGCCTGATGCCACCATCAGCTTTGCACATGTAATGCACACATCAGCATTAACATATAATGTTGCACCTTCCACTGCCAGTCCTCTTTTTGCACATTGGCAAATAGCATTTTGCTCAGCATGTATGCACACTTTATATTCTTCTGTACCGGCAGCTTCTTTTAGGCAGCAATTAGTGTCAATACAATGAGGATGTCCACTTGGCACACCATTATACCCATGTGAGAGTATTCTGTGGTCTATTGTAATAACTGCTCCCACTCTTTTTCTGAGGCAAGTTGATCTTTTTGCAATTATCTCAACCACATCCATATAAACTTCATCAAATGTAGGTCTTCTATTCATAATCATTATTCACCATATATTGGATGTGTTATTTTATCATTAGGAAGAATTTAGAGCAATATTAAGAAGGAAATAAACTGGTGAAAAGATAATAAAAACAAAGTAAAGAATAGAATGAGGACAAAAAATGAAAATACTTGTAATAATATTAGAATTTTTATTTATGCTCAATTCAACGAATTGCTTTGCAAATAACAAGATCACAATAAAATGTGACAGTCCTTTCGACTTTAAATATTGGATTGATGGATGGTTTGCTGTTGAAGGTCCATACACTCAGTATGGTACTTTCTGGGGTGAAAAAGCAAGGTGGGGAAAACAAGGTTCAAAATTATTAATCCCATATTTCATAGATGCAGAAAACACAATAAAATTCAGAGCATTGATAAGTAATGAAGAATCACAAAGATTAATTTGCTACATGAATGATAACAAAATTGCAGAATTGCCATATGAAAAAGATTTTATTTATGAAATCAAAATACCAAAAAGCACTCTGGATAATAGTGGTTGGGCTGTTTTAAAATTTGAAACTGCAAACAAAACTCAATTTTCTTCAGGGGACAACAGAGATTTAAGGGTTGCAATAAGTTGGCTCGAAATATCCGCTGATTCTGAAGCTGCAAAGCTCCCTGATAATTATTTTGATGATGATAAAAAACACTTGCCTCATCTATCAATAAATGAGTTTCCTACAAAATGGAGGATGATTTACGATCCAAATAATATAGGTGATTCCTATGGAATTAATAGATTTTCTATGGAGGTATATGATGATAGTTTTATTGATACTGTATCCTCATCAGAAGTCCCACATAATTTAAGAAGGGGAGATGCTGTATGGTATAGAGCATGGCTATTATTAGATAAAGAAAAATTGTCAAAGCCTTTTGATATGTCTATGATTCCCGGTAATGGGTTTGAAGAAGAAGGCATAAGAAATCTTTATATAAACAGAAAATTAGTATGGAGTGGTGAGAGTGATACTGATTTGTTAAGTGCTATAAATGAGCATATTCACACTGGAAGTAATTTTATATCAGTAAAGCTAATGAAAGGACCAATTCCTAAAATAACTGGCAAAAAATTTATAGATACTCCAAAGTTTAAATATGATTATACAGATGAAAATGTCTATTTCTGTCTTGAAAGTATCACATTAAAAGACAATTTCAATGATTCAAAAAAATTAAAAATTGATTTAATTGACCCAAATGGGAAGTTAGTAGGTTCTAGAGAATCTGATGTTATTGATTTCGGAGATAATAAAAGAGGTGTAAACCTAGAAATCAAATGGCAGTTTGAAGAATATGGAGAACACAAGCTAAGAGTTCAAGATGATAATGAAAATGAAATAAATATACCTATTCACTTCTTGGGTGTTCATTTCTTTCATTGGGGTTGGTATAGCGGACGCTATGGAACAGTATGGAATGGATTCCAAGTGGCATCAAATGAATTTATCGACCAACTTTTTGAAAGAATGACTGAATGGAATAGACCTCATCACTCAATATCATGGGTTGGGGCGATTATTGAGCCTGGCACAGGATTCCATAGAACAGAAAATGTTGATTACATATCAAAGTTTAGAGAAGCATTTGCAGATGGTTCGTTGGAATTTGTTGGTATGCAGTTTCTACCAAGAAATATATGTACGGAGCTGGGTGAGGTTGCCATCAGAAGCATAAGAAGAAGCCAAAAGCTTTATGATTCTCAATTTAATCAGCAACCAAAATATTTTATGACCCATGATTCCACAATGACTCCACTCTTGCCACAGATAATGCAGATGACTGGATATGATAAATATGTTGCTCCAGAGAACTGGTGGGGACAGGCTAGGTCACTTCCCGGAAGCAGAGATTGCTATATTAAAAATCCTGATGGAAGCAAGGTGAGAATATTAGATTCTTGGTATCACGGTCTTCCTGCAAGTGTTCAAGCAAAAAGAGCTATTGAGCAAGGCAAAAAAGCTGTTCTGTGCAATGAAGAATTTGCATGTCTTGATATGACTGTATTTCTCAATGAAGAAGAAGTCCATCAACTAGCATCAGAAGGTATTTTCCTGCAGCCAATTACTCTTGAAAAGTATTATGAATTAACAGATGAGTTTGCACAGGAATATGTTTATGATGATGACAGCATATTATGTTACAAAGGTTGGACAGGTGGTGGACCAGGTGATATAGAGTTTCAAAAAGCTTGTAGATTATTAGAAACTAAATTAATTTCACTTGATAATATAGCTGCCTATGCGAAATGGTTTGGAATTGAAGCTAATTTTGAAGAAATCCATAATATATGGGGATTTTTAATGAGAGCAAATGAATGTCATCATCACTGGGGATGTGGATATGATCATCTAACTATGGATTTACTCAAAAATGCGGCTTGGGTAGATACTGAAGTTCAGAGGCTTACTGAGGAAATATCAAAAAATATAAATAACCCGGAAAAGAAGGTTGTTATATTTAATCCAAATGGATTTAATGCAGATAGTATTGTTTATATAGATGGTATTGATGAAGACTCAGAAGGCATTATAGATATGTCAGAAAACGGAATGCTTCCTGTACAAAAAGATCCAGATAATGAGAATAGATTTATAGCATTTGTAAAGAATCTTCCTTCAATGGGTTATAAACTATATCAACCCTCAGCTACATGGGATAGTGGAGATGTTTATGGAGTAGATGTTATTAATGAAAATGACAATGTAATATTAGATAATAAAGTAATAAAAATCACATTGGATTCAAATGGAAATTTAATATCAGTTCATGACTCCCAAACAGATGAGTTACTTTCAGAGGGTGGAAATAAAATATATGTTGCAAGAGATACAAAAAAGACTCCATTTGGTTTTATCAGCGCATATAATAATACATTCAATATGGATTTATTCCAAACACTAAAAGCGGTTGATAAACCAAGAATAGTGTGTCAAGGACCTGCATTATCTGCAGTGGAATATACTCTAAAAGCTGATGATTATCCAAATGTGGATTTTAAATTAAGAGTGAGTCTTGGATTTGGTGAATCACAAGCAAGAATTAGATTCAATATGGATTTTGCTGAGCCAACAGAAGTATATCCACATGGAGCTGTATGGCCACATGAAGGCACATATTATCCAGGAATATTTATAGCATTTAATATGGATAAAGATTCAAAGCCATTAATTGATATGGCATATTGCACAACAGAAAACGCAATGTCATCAACAAATTATGAGACTTTTCTAAACACACCATTCAGAAAGACAACTTTCAACACACTCAATTTTGCTGGACCAAATACTGGTGAATATTCAATACTCACAAAAGGTATTTCTGATTTCTTCTTTATAAAAGAATATGAGATGCTTGGAATGTCTTTAGGTGTGGGCACGACAAATTGTCCATACAATGGATCATATCAGCATGAATATGCAATATATGTTCCTAAAAAAAGCAAAAGAGAAGGAATCAGAATTGATGCATACAAGGCTGCTCAAAGTTTCATTATTGAACCAGTTGCAGTTGTTACAAGTGAAGGAGCAAATGGAAAACTCCCACAAGATTTTTCATTTGTAGGTGCTGAATCAGAATCAGTTATAATTCCAGGAATTCAAGTTGAGGATGACAAGTTTTTATTTAGAGTTCTAAATCTTGATATTAAGCCTAACACTACAAAGATAAATACAGCATTTGATATGAATGGTGTTGAAATTGTTCCTTATGGTAATATAACAAATGGAGTTATAGAGCTCACACCACAAACTGTAAGAGAGATTCGAGTAAAATTTAATATGCAGAAATAATATCAATAAAAAACTGAAAGTAATTTCAAAAAACAAGACAATTTTGTTTGACCTAACAGTTGTTGTGTGATAACATTATTGAAACAATATTAATCATAAAAGCTATGATGAGGTTAGTAGGCACATGTAACAGCAGTTTACAGAGAGCCATGTGAGCTGAGAAATGGTACTGCTGATGTTGCTGAATGTCCCCTCGGAGCTGGTAGGCTGAACAGAATATTCTAATTAGGCATACTCGGGAAGTGCCCGTTACAGCACAAAAGAGGGTCTTTATATTAAAGACTGAAATAGGGTGGTACCACGGAGTGTCAAGCCTCTCGTCCCTTGGTGGGTGAGAGGTATTTTTATTATAAGAGGTGCATAAAATTGAAAAGTGATGTAATTAGAACCGGACTTGAAAGAGCTGCTCATAGAGCACTTCTTAAGGCTATGGGCTATACTGATGCTGAAATGTTCAGACCAATTATTGGTGTCGCAAACTCATGGAATGAAATTGTCCCGGGACACATTAATCTAGACAAAATCTCTGAAGCTGTCAAAGCTGGAGTGAGAATGTCAGGCGGAACTCCAATGGAGTTTTGCACAATAGGTGTTTGTGATGGTATAGCAATGGGTCATGAGGGAATGAGATATTCTCTAGTAACTAGAGAACTCATTGCAGATTCAATTGAATGTATGGCAAAAGCCCATGCATTTGATGGCTTAGTGCTAATTCCTAACTGTGATAAAATAGTTCCTGCTATGTTAATGGCTGCTGCTAGACTTAATATACCTGCTATTATAGTAAGTGGTGGACCTATGATGGCAGGTAGATATAAAGGCAAAGATATTTCAGTAACCCAGATGTTTGAAGGTGCCGGAGCTGTTAGAAGTGGAAAAATATCTGAAGATGATTTACATGAAATGGAAGACTGTGCATGCCCAACTTGTGGAAGCTGTGCAGGTATGTTTACAGCTAATTCTATGAATTGTCTAACAGAAGCTCTTGGAATGGCATTGCCCGGTAATGGCACTATTCCAGCTGTTGCATCAGCTAGAATAAGACTTGCCAAAAACACAGGTGTGAAGATAATGGAGCTTGTAGAAAAAAATATAAAACCAAGAGACATTATGACTGCTGCTGCTTTTAAAAATGCTCTTGCTGTTGATATGGCTCTTGGTTGTTCAACAAATACAACTCTGCATGTTCCTGCAATTGCAAATGAGGCTAAAGTTGATTTTGAACTTTCAATGCTTAATGAGGTTAGCAAGAAAACACCTCATCTTGTAACATTAAGTCCTGCCATTGCTCATCCTTCAGATGATCCACAAAAGCAAGTTATTCATCATATGCAGGATTTTGATGAGGCTGGTGGTGTGATGGCTGTTATGAAGGAGCTTGAAAAAAAAGGTGTAGTTGATAGCTCAGTGCTAACAGTTACTGGTCAAAAATTAAGTGTTGTGCTAAATGCTGTGTCTATCAAAAATGATGATGTGATTCATACAATAGAAAATCCATACCATGAAGAAGGTGGACTTGCAATTTTAACTGGCAATCTTGCACCTGATGGAGCTGTTGTAAAACAATCTGCAGTTGATCCTGAGTCTTGGCAATTCTCTGGTCCTGCTAGAGTTTTTGAATGTGAGGATGATGCTGTAGCTGCTTTATTATCAGGCAAAATAAACAAAGGTGAAGTAATTGTAATAAGAAATGAAGGACCCAAAGGTGGTCCGGGAATGAGAGAAATGCTTACTGCAACAGCCACAGTTTCCGGTATGGGTTGGGGAAAAGACATAGCTCTTATTACTGATGGCAGATTTTCTGGTGCAACCAGAGGAGCTGCAATTGGACATGTATCTCCAGAGGCTGCATCTGGTGGAATGATAGGTCTAATAAAAGATGGAGATATTATCAAAATTGATATAACAAACAAAACACTTAATGTTGAACTTACTCAAGGAGAAATAGACTCAAGAAAGAAAAATTGGGTTGCCCCGGAACCTAGAGTTAAGGAAGGTTATCTTGCAAGATATGCAAGGTTAGTATCTTCTGCTGCTAAGGGTGCTATAGTTGAGTAATATTATAATTTTAGAATTGATACTCTGAGAATGCGGAGGTATACCTGAATTGAAAATTAGTGGTGCACAAGCATTGGTTAGGTCATTAATAGATAATGGAATTGATACTGTTTTTGGAATTCCAGGCGGTATGATGATTCCTATATATGATGCTTTATATGACTGCAAAGAGATTAGCAATCATTTAATGAGGCATGAGCAGGGTGCTGCACATGCTGCTGATGGATATGCAAGATCAACAGGCAAAATAGGTGTTTGTCTTGCTACATCAGGTCCTGGTGCTACAAATCTAGTTACTGGAATTGCAACTGCAAATATGGATTCAATTCCAATGCTTGCAATCACTGGTCAAGCTAAAACAGAAGCATTAGGAAAAGATGCTTTTCAGGAAGCAGATATAACAGGAATCACACTGCCTATAACAAAGCATAATTTCCTTGTAAAAAATGTTGAAGATTTGCCTAGAGTTATTTCAGAAGCAATATATATTGCTACAACTGGCAGACCTGGACCTGTATTAGTAGATATACCAATTGATGTATCTCTTGCTCAAGTAGAATACAAGCCGGTAAAAAATGTTAAAATAAGAAGCTATTCTGTAAAAAAACTTATTGATGATAGCAAAATTTCAGAAGCTGCTGAACTGATAAATAAGTCTGAAAGACCTGTATTATATATTGGTGGTGGTGTAATATCTGCTGGTGCAACTGAAGAGTTGATTAAGTTATCTGAAAAAACACACATATTGGTAACAAACACTCTTCTTGGAAAAGGTGGTTTCCCAGAAAATCATCCACATTCATTAGGTATGCTTGGAATGCATGGAACTGCCTATGCAAACCATGCTGTTCATGAGTGTGATTTGCTAATTGCTGTTGGAGCCAGATTTGATGATAGAGTAACAGGCAAACTTGCAGCTTTTGCAAAAAAAGCAAAAGTCATTCATATAGATATAGACTCTGCTGAAATCGGAAAAACTATTGTTCCTGATGTATCTTGTATTGGAGACTGCAAAGAAATATTAAAAAGACTTACAGCAAAAGTTGCAAAGAGAGATGAGACAGACTGGAATAAACAAATAATGAAGTGGAGAAATGAATATGCATTGCAATGTCCTGTTTGTGATGATTCTGTTCCACCTCAATGTGTGGTAAAATTGCTTTCTGATATAACAAAAGGTGAATGTATTATAGTAACTGATGTTGGTCAGCATCAAATGTTTGCTGCACTTTTTTATCAAACAACAAAACCAAGACATTTCTTATCTTCTGGTGGATTAGGAACAATGGGATTTGGATTTCCAGCTGCTTATGGTGCTCAGGTAGCAAATCCGGACAAAACTGTTTTTGCAATAGTAGGTGATGGTGGTTTTCAGATGACTTTGCAGGAACTTGCAGCTGCTGTGCAGTATAAAGTACCAGTTAAAATTATTATACTTAATAATGGTTATTTGGGAATGGTGAGACAATGGCAAGAATTGTTCTGGAGTAAGAGATACTCTGGAGTTGATATATCTGTTCAGCCAGACTTTAAGGCATTAGCTGAAGCTTATGGAGCAGTAGGAATGACTGCAAAATCAATAGATGAAGCTGAGCTTGCAATAAGAAAATCATTAGAAATTACAGATAAGCCTTGTGTTATTGATGTTCATGTTTGCAAGGAAGAGAATGTTTTTCCAATGATTCCGGCAGGTCAGTCAATAGAAGAAATGATGGTAAACAGGCCAAAGAAAGGTTAAAATATGAAAAAGTTAGTTCAACAACACACAATAACCGTTCTTGTAGAAAACAAGCCTGGTGTATTGGCAAGAGTCTCAGGTCTGTTTGCAAGAAGAGGTTTTAATATTGAATCTCTTGCTGTTAGTAATACTAATGATCCTACGATGTCTAGAATGACTATTGTGGTTTCAGGTGATGATAGAATATTAGACCAGATAATTAAACAAACAAGTAAGCTTATTGATGTTATTAGAGTTATAGATTATAGTGAGGTGCCAATTCTTGAAAGAGAGCTAGCTCTGTTGAAAGTTAATGCAAAATCTGCCAAAAGAGCAGAGATTATGCAGATAACAGATATTTTTAGAGCTAAAATTGTTGATATTAGTGATACAACATTTACTATAGAAGTTACAGGAAGTGTGGATAAAGTAGATGCTCTGGAAAGATTATTAGAACCTTATGGAATAAAAGAAATTGTTAGAACTGGTAAAATAGCATTGTCCAGAGGAGCTCATTCAATGGTGGAGGAACCAGAGATGGAGGTAGTTGAAACAGATGCATGAGCTGATTAACTATCAATCAGCGAATAAATATTTATTTTTTTTAGCTGTATTTAGTCCATTCTTTGGACTAATGGTTGGTGGGGTTTTTGGTGCTCATGACAAGAAAATCTGGCCTAAAATGCTCAGTGGGTTTATAATGGGTATGTTGGGTACTGTTTCATATGGTCTCTGGAAGTTGTATAATGTTATAACTGACTATTTTGGTGTAGATAGTCTTTTTAATATGATTTTGCAAATTGTATTATTTGCATTGTTAGGAATGTTTGCAGGATATGTAGTATTTATGACAGCATATAAAATAAAAACTACTTATTCAGATTCGGAAGATGATAATTGAACAGGCAAAAAAGAATATTGGAGGAAAATAAATGCCAGCTAAGATTTACTATGATTCAGATGCAAATCTTGATATGCTCAAGGGAAAGAAAGTTGCTATTATTGGCTATGGAAGCCAGGGACATGCACAAGCACAAAATTTAAAAGATAGCGGTGTAGAAGTTATTGTTGCAGACTTACCTGGGACTGCAAACTACAATTTAGCAATAGAGCATGGTTTCAAACCTGTTAGTGCATCTGAGGCTGCACAGCAAGCGGATTTAATCCAGATACTCACAGAGGATGAAGTTCAGCCAATTGTTTATAAAAATGAAGTTGAACCACATCTTGGAAAAGGTAAAACATTACTTTTCTCACATGGATTTAATATTCATTTTGGTCAGATTGTGCCTCCTGCAGAGGTTGATGTTATAATGGTTGCACCAAAAGGACCTGGACACTTAGTAAGAAGAGTATATACAGAAGGTGCTGGTGTTCCTGCACTGATTGCTGTATATCAAGATGCTAGTGGAAAGGCAAAAGACACAGCTCTTGCTTATGCAAAGGGAATTGGTGCCACAAAAGTTGGTGTTTTGGAAACAACATTTGAAGAAGAAACTGAAACTGACCTATTTGGTGAGCAAGCTGTTCTTTGTGGAGGATGCACTGCATTAGTTGAAGCTGGATTCCAGACATTAGTTGAAGCTGGTTATCAACCAGAGATTGCATACTTTGAGTGCCTTCATGAACTTAAACTAATTGTTGACCTCATGTATGAAGGTGGTATGGACTATATGAGATACTCCATTAGCAACACTGCTGAGTATGGTGATTATACAAGAGGTCCGATGGTGATTGATGAGTGTGCAAAAGAAGCTATGGTAGAAATATTAAGACAGATTCAAACAGGTGAATTTGCAAGAGAATGGATTTTGGAAAACAAAGCTGGAAGACCTGTGCTTAATGCTGCTAGAAGACATAGCAAAGAGTCTGAGATTGAGGCAGTTGGAGCAAAGTTAAGAGAAATGATGCCTTGGCTCAAAAAGAAATAGGATAATAAAACATATAAAAATGCCTACATAACTATGAGCCTCCAGCAAAAATTTCTGGGGGCTCTATTGTTTTTGTGAGCTTTTAATGTGTAATGCTAGCCTTATTATGTAAAAAACATTAAAATATAGATAATGATTCTTTGATGAGTCAATTTTATCCTCAAATAAAAATAGAGTAGAGGAGTATGTTATGTCACGAAAAATTAGGATTTTTGATACTACACTAAGAGATGGTGAGCAATCTCCGGGTGCTAGTATGAATATTGAAGAAAAAATAGAAGTAGCTAAACAGCTCGCAAGGCTTAACATAGATGTGATTGAAGCAGGTTTCCCAATTTCATCACCTGGTGATTTTGAAGCTGTTAAGGCTGTAGCTGAACAAGTAAAAGGACCATCTATTGCGGGACTATGCAGGGCAACAAGTATGGATATAGATAGAGCTTGGGAAGCACTGAAATATGCAGATAGTCCTCTGATTCATACATTTATAGCAACATCTGATATTCATCTTGAGAAAAAACTCAAAAAAACAAGAGATGAAGTGATTGCAATTGCTTGTGAAGCTGTTCAGTATGCAAAAAAATATTGCGATCAAGTGCAGTTTTCAGCTGAAGATGCTGCAAGAACAGATATTGATTATTTATGCAAAGTGGTTGAGGCAGTGATTGATGCAGGTGCAACAATTGTAAATATACCTGATACTGTTGGTTATGCTATACCATTTGAGTATGCTAAGATAATCAGAACACTTGTTGAGAAAGTGCCAAATATCAAAAATGCTGTAATAAGTGTTCATTGCCATAATGACCTAGGACTTGCAGTTGCTAATTCTCTTGCTGCGGTGCTTGAAGGTGCTGGACAAGTAGAGGGTACAATAAATGGCATAGGTGAAAGAGCAGGAAATGCAGCACTTGAAGAAGTAATAATGGCAATCAAAACTAGATCAGATATATTTTCGGATGTATATACTGATGTAAATACAAAAGAAATTCACAGAGCAAGCAGGCTTGTATCTGATGTTACTGGTCTTCAAGTTCAGGTAAATAAAGCAATTGTGGGAAGCAATGCATTTGCTCATGAGGCTGGGATTCATCAAGATGGTGTTCTAAAAGAAAGACTTACTTATGAAATAATGGATCCAGAGTCTGTGGGTCTTACTTCAAATAAACTTGTTCTTGGCAAGCATTCAGGAAGACATGCTTTTGAAGATAGAATAAAAGAACTTGGAATAGAGATTAATAAAGAAGATTTAGAAAAAGCATTTCATAGATTCAAAGAGCTTGCAGATAAGAAAAAAGAAGTTTTTGATGAGGATATTGAAGCAATTGTTGCAGAGGAAGTATATCACATACCAACAACTTATGATTTAGTATATATGAATGTTATGACAAGTCTTGAAGGCATACCAACTGCTACAATCAAGCTTAGAACACAAGAGGGAGATATTGTTGAGGCTGGTGTTGGTGTTGGTAGCGTAGATGCTGTGTATAAAACTATTGATAAAATGATTCCTGTTGATTATAGACTTGATGATTATGTTGTAAAATCTGTTACTGGTGGCACTGATGCACTTGCTGATGTTACTGTTAAAATGGCAGGTAGTATGGGTGATGTTTACACAGGCAGAGGAAACAGTTTAGATATTGTTGAGGCAAGTGCAAAAGCATATATAAATGCAATTAACAAACTTGTTTATTATCAAAACAAAAGAAAAGGTGCAAAACCAGAAGACAGACCAAAGCTTTAATTTTTTAATAACTTAAGAGAGGATATTAAATGGGACAAACCATAACTGAAAAAATTCTTGCTGCACATTGCGGCAAAGAATGTGTTGAACCGGGAGAGCTTATAAATGCTAAGCTTGATTTGTGTTTAGCTAATGATATCACAGCTCCAATTGCAATAAGAGAGTTTGAAAAATTAGGTGCTGATAAAGTATTCGATAAAGATAGAATAGCTTTAGTTCCTGATCATTCAACTCCAAATAAGGATATTAAGACAGCTGAGCTTGTCAAGATAATGAGAGAGTTTGCAAAAAAATATGAAATCACAAACTTCTTCGAAATTGGCAAGATGGGTGTTGAACATACATTGCTTCCCGATGAAGGATTAGTAGTTGCTGGAGACACAATAATAGGTGCAGACTCACACACTTGCACATATGGTGCAATTGGTGCTTTTTCAACAGGTGTTGGAAGCACAGATTTAGGTTGTGCAATGGCTGTTGGTGAGACATGGTTTAAGGTTCCAGAAGCTATTAAATTTATATATTATGGCAAAATACCAAAATGGGTTGGTGGTAAAGACCTTATACTATATACTATTGGTGAAATTGGAGTAGATGGTGCTTTATATTGCAGTATGGAATTCTGTGGTGAGGCAATTTCTGAGCTTGATATGGCTGGCAGATTTACAATGTGCAATATGGCAATTGAGGCTGGTGCAAAAAATGGCATAATTGCTCCAGATGACAAGACAATAGAATATCTCAAGCCAAGAGCAAAAAGAGATTATAAAATATACCAGAGTGATCCAGATGCAAAATATAAGCAAGTCATAGAGATAGATGTTTCCAAACTTGAGCCTATTGTAGCTTTCCCTCATCTTCCTGAAAATGCAAAAAGAGTGAGTGAGGCTGGAAATGTAGAAATTGATCAAGTTGTGATTGGTTCTTGTACAAATGGCAGAATTGAAGACTTAAGAATTGCAGCTGAGCTTATTAAAGGCAGAACTGTTCATCCAAATGTCAGATTGATTGTAATTCCTGCCACTCAAGAGATATATTTGCAGTCTATTAAAGAAGGTTTAACGGAAATATTTGTTGAAGCTGGTGGAGCTGTCAGCACACCTACTTGTGGTCCATGTCTTGGTGGTCATATGGGCTGTTTAGCTGAAGGTGAAAGAGCAGTTGCTACTACAAATAGAAACTTTGTTGGCAGAATGGGACATGTGAAGTCTGAGGTATATCTTGCAGGTCCGGCTGTTGCTGCAGCTTCTGCTGTGATGGGAAGAATAGCAGGACCGGAGGAGTTGAAATAATGAAAATTAAAGGAAATGTTCATAAATATGGCAGTAATGTAGATACTGATGTTATCATTCCTGCTAGATACTTAAATACTACTGATGAAAAAGAGCTTGCATCACATTGCATGGAAGATATAGATCCGGATTTTGCAAAAAAAGTAAAACCAGGTGATGTGATTGTTGGAGAAGATAATTTTGGATAAGCTCTTATCTCAGGGAAAGCATATTGCCTATGAAAAGTTGAATGTTAAAGGCATTGCCAGAACACGTATGGCAAA
>JBDNDK010000239.1:0-3231 GCA_046719185.1 Armatimonadota bacterium | reverse complement strand
CGTCTGGCCGTGAGGATTTACATTGGCACAGATACTTCCATTCAAAGGCATTAGATACAATACACAAATAGCAGGCAATATAGACAAACTTGTCTGTCCACCTTATGACATTATATCAGATGAAGATAGAATATACTATCATAATATCCACCCATACAATTATGTCAGGCTGATATTGGGTGAGGAAAGACCAACTGATGATGATAAATATAACAGATTTATTAGGTCTGAAGAGTTTATCAATGATTGGCTTGAAAAAGGCATTCTAGCTTATGATGATGAGTGCTTTTATATATATGAGCAAAACTTTGAGATAGACAACACACAAAAATGTGTCAGAGGTATCACCGCAGCAGTGAAGATTCATGAGTATGATGAAAATGTTATACTTCCTCATGAGAACACTCTTGCAAAACCTAAAAGCCAGCTTGCACAGCTTATCAGATATGCTAAAGCAAACCTTGATAGTGTTTATGGATTATATGCAGACCCTGAGGCAATGCTCTCTGGTGTGATAAATAATGTTATCTCATCTGAGCCTATTGTGAAAGCTGTTGATAAGGATAATGTGCTTCATAAGCTTTGGATGGTGTGTGATGAAGAGCAGGTATCATATATAAAAGACTTTTTCAAAGATAAACAAATTGCTATTGCTGATGGTCATCACAGATATGAAACTGCCCTTGCCTACAGAAATGAGATGAGAGAGAAAAATCCTAACTCAGAGGATATGCCTTGGGATTATGTTTTAATGACTCTTGCAGATGTATATCAAAAAGATCTCACTGTATATCCCACTCATAGGGTATTGGCAAGCCTTGCAGATGATAAAGTGAATAATATAGAGGCTCTTGTATCAGATTTATATTATTTGAAAGATTCCACAAAAGAAGACCTTGTTAGAGATATGGCTTTGAACAAAGCAATAGGCTTATACAAACCCAATATGGCAAAAATTCTGATACCTAAAAATGACTATAGCTATATGCTGGAAGGCTGTGATGCTTTAAGAAAATTAGAAATGGCACAGCTGCACAAGCTGATATTAGAAAGAGTGCTTGATATTGGTGAAGATAAATTAAGAGACCAAACCCATATTATCTATACTCACACTGCTCAGACAGCATTTGATTTAGTAGATTCTGGTGAAAGACAGATGGCATTTCTATTAAACAATATTGATGTAAAGAGTGTGTTAGAGATATCAGCAAGTGGAGAAAAAATGCCTCAGAAGGCAACATATTTCTATCCAAAGCTACTAAGTGGACTTGTCTGCAGAAGGCTGGTATAAATAAAGATTATCGCATAAGTCATTCTGAGCGATAGCGAAGAATCTTTCCAACCCTTGACAAACTATGAAGCCAATACTGAAGCTGTGCAACTGTCATTTTGAGCACATTCCCTTTGTCATTCTGAGCGATAGCGAAGAATCTATTTAATTATATGCTTTAAGACTCTTCGTCGCTACGCTCCTCAGAGTAACATTTATGTTTGATAGAATGATATTACCGTCACGTCACCCTGAATTTATTTCAGGGTCTCATTGGATTTTAGGAAGATGCTGAATCGAGTTCAGCATGACGTTGGTTTTGATATATCGGGATCTTGTTCCCAATACTTATCAGGCATTACACATGTTTCGGCAACAAGTTACCGAAACACCACAAAAACACAAGAACACTCTTCATCTCAATCCTCACAAAATTTAGCATATACTATTATAAAATACAAAAAAAATGGGCAGTGAAATATCACCACCCATTATAACAAATACTTAAAACTGACAAACAAATGATTATTTTACACTAACATCATCGATATAGAGCTTTGCACCGCTAGCAGTGCCCGGATGTGCAGCACCACCAACCATTATTGTTACATAGCCAGATGAGTCAGCCTGAACAGTCATAGATCTATTGAGCCACATATTTCTCTGACCCCAGTTGTCTGTAGTTACCCATTGATATCTGCCGGCACTATTTGCTGTGTATGGATTGCTTTGATTTTGTCCTGGATTCCAGCACATAATTGATGGGCAGTTTCCATCTGTATGATATGCCCATACACTGAATGTAGCAGTTGCATTGGGTGAACCTAAATTAACATTCTGCCAAACAATTCCCATCTTGCCGGGTGAAGCAGCAGTAGCACAAAATGCAAATCCAAGAGAATTGTTGTCTCTTTTGATTGTTGTAGATTGGAATGTGTTGAACGGATAGCTAGGTTCATTGTTCCATCCCCAAACACCGCTTGGGTTAGGAAGTCTGCTTGCTGCAGAAGAGCAGTTTGAACCCCATCCAGTATTGAAGAATCCGCCTTCCATATTCCCATTCTGCACTTTTTCAGTGGCTGCTGCTGTAAGATTGAAGTTTAATGTTACTGATGCACCATTTGCAACTAAAGCAGATTTAGCTTGAGATGCGTAGCCACTCTTTGATGCAGTAACTGTATATTCACCCGGATTTACATTTGATAATGTATAAGCACCACTTGAATTGGTAGTTGTGGAATATCCTGTGGTAGATACTGTTGCTCCACTAATTGGATTGTTGTTAGCATCTCTCACATATCCAGTGATTGTGCCAAGTGTTGTGTTAGATAATGTAACATTATCAAAAACAGCTCTCATATCACTTCCGCCATAGTTTGCTCTTGCTCTGAGAAAAACAGTGATTCTGTTGGAAGTTGCCTGAGCTGTTACAACCTGCTGAGTCCATGTTCTGTATGAATGCTTGCTTGAACTCCATACAATAGTTGATGCTGTGGGATCAACTCCACCAGCAGGATCAATACCTATCCATGTTTCTTGATTAACATTTGCATTGTTCCAAGGGTCACTTCTCCAGCTATGAACAGATGCGGTATATTTTGTGCCTGATGTAGCAGCTAGTCTTTGATAGACACCTCCAAAATGAGTCTGCCATACTGAGGTCATTCTTTGAGCATAAGAACCACTATATTTGAATGTGCTCTCAGCTCCATAAGTAACATCACCATAAAGCCAGAAAGGAGTCCAAGAATTTGCTACTCCATTTGTATATGTTTCCATACCACCATTTTGAAGTGAAGTTGGCACACCTGCTCTATCTCTAGCTGCCATTATCTGCTGTTTAGCAACATCCATATAATATGTAGGTGATGTATATCCACCTGTTCTTTTTGGAAAATCATTACATCTTGAAAATGCAGTACCTTCCCATAGCTCATTCCAGCTCTCAACCAATACAGATC
>JBDNDK010000238.1:0-3255 GCA_046719185.1 Armatimonadota bacterium | reverse complement strand
CCCACCATATACCTCGTGGGTTTAGTATCTAATATAAGATTTATAATTTTCTAATTCTAACCAAATCTACCAGATACATAATCCTCTGTTCTGGGATCAGATGGTTTAGTGAATATAGTTTCAGACTTATCAAATTCTATCAGTTCACCCATTAGGAAGAATCCTGTATAATCAGAAACCCTGCCAGCCTGCTGCATGTTATGTGTTACAATAATAATATTATAATAATTTTTAAGCTCTTTCATTAGTTCTTCTATCTTAGCAGTAGAAACAGGGTCAAGAGCAGAACAAGGCTCATCCATCAATACAACTTCTGGTTTTACAGCAATTGTTCTAGCAATACACAACCTTTGCTGCTGTCCACCAGATAATGCAGTAGCATTTCTATGAAGATCATTTTTCACCTCATCCCAAAGTGCAGCTCTTACCAAACTTTCTTCCACTATATCAGAAAGTTCAGACCTATTTTTGATTCCATGAATCCTTGGTCCGTATGCAACATTTTCAAAAATTGATTTTGGGAAAGGATTTGGCTGTTGAAAAACCATACCAACTTTTTTTCTAAGCTTCACAACATCAACATCAGGGTCATATATATTCTTTCCATCTAAAAGCACATCACCGCTAATTTTAACACTAGGAATCAAATCATTCATTCTATTAAGACATCTCAAGAAAGTTGATTTTCCGCATCCTGACGGACCAATAAGAGCAGTGATAGAACAATTTTGCATTCCAACATTAATATCTTTTAGAGCATGAAAATTTCCATAATGCAAATTTAGTTTTGAAACCTTAATTTCACCAATTCCAGCAGGACACATACAATGCCCTGTTTCTTCTTCTTCATTTTTTTTGAAATCAAATTTAATATTATTTTTTGTATCCACTGATTGTTCTTTGTCCTTTTTTGTTGAAATTACCAATTTCTTGATCTCCTGAAGCGGGCTCTAATAATAGTTGCAATCAAATTCATACCCAAAACTAATGTTAAAAGAACTAATGCAGTTCCCCACTGTATATTAACAGGAGGATCAGGCATTTCTGTAGCTATTACATAAAGATGATATGGCAAAGCCATACAGTCTTTCAAAGGTGAATCAGGAATTCTTGGTAGGAAATAAGCAGCAGCAGTAAACATAATGGGTGCAGTTTCACCAGCTGCTCTGCTAACACCAAGAATGACACCTGTAATTATACCACCAGCAGAGTTTGGCAGCACAACCTTCCAAATAGTCTGCCATTTTGTTGCTCCAAGAGCTAGGCTTCCATATCTAAAAGATTGGGGCACAGTAAGCAATGCTTCTTCCGATGCAGTTATTACAACAGGCAAAATCATAAGAGCAAGTGTCATAGACCCTGCCAAAATTGATTTGCCCCAACTTTGCCCGAAATGTGCACCAATCCAAGGCAATATGAATAAAACAAAAAATCCGTATCCAAACAAGCCATATACAATAGATGGCACACCTGCAAGGTTAATAATAGCAAGTCTTATGAATCTAGTAATTTTGCCCTTCTTAGCATACTCAGTAAGATAAATTGCAGAAAAGACTCCCACAGGAACAGCAAAAATTAGAGTAAAAGTCATCAAATATAGTGTTCCAATAATTGCAGGATATATACCACCATCTCTCATGCCATTTTCAGGCATAGAAGTCAAAAAATTCCAGTTTATTGCTGGCAAACCTCTAGAAATGAGAAAATATATAATCGCAATCACAGGGATTATAACAAATAATGTGGATAATCCTAAAAGGAAAAATATTAATTTTTGTTTCTTTGCTTTGTTCATTATCTTCTTGATTTCCCTAAAGCCAGATCAGCAATCATATTTATAACAAATGTTATTGCAAACAAAGTTAATCCAATTCCAAATAATGAAAAATAGTGCAATGATTGATGTGCAGCCTCACCCATTTCAAGAGCAATAGTTGCAGTCATAGTTTGAACTGAGGTCATAAAATAGTTCAAAGCCCCCTGAGCAAAACCATAAGTTTCAAAATCAGGCAGCACAGGTGAGTTGCCAGTTACCATCAACACTGTCATAGTCTCACCAACGGCTCTTCCTACACCAAGCATACAAGCAGCAATAATGCCGCTTTTTGCAGTAGGCACGACCACACCTTTTATTGTCTCCCATTTTGTAGCACCCAATGCAAGCGAACCATCTCTATAAGCCTTTGGAACGGCAACAATTGCATCTTCTGAAATAGATATAATAGTAGGCATAGCCATAAATGCTAATGCAATAGAACCAGTGATTGCAGTAAGACCAATTGGCAGATTGAGAAGTGCTGTAAGAAAAGGTGCAACAATAGTTAGCCCAATAAATCCTAATACAACAGATGGGATTCCAGCTAAAATTTCAATTGTTGGTTTTAATATTTCTCTAAGCCATGTAGGAGCAACTTCTGCCAAGTAAATAGCACAAATAATGCCAATAGGAATTGAAATAATAATAGCACCTATAGTAACAAATAATGATCCTACAATCAGAGGAAGAATCCCATAATGTTCCATAAGAGGATCCCATTCTGTGCCTGTCAAAAATTCACTTAATGTAACACTGGAAAATAATGGAAGAGCCTCTTTTGTTAAAAAGATACAAATCAATAACATTGCAAGAATTGCTGTAATACCATTAAAAAAAATAAATCCTGCAATAAACTTATCACCAAAGCCACCAAATCTTCTTTTCGTAATGGATGTTATTTCATTTATTTGATTTTCACTTACCACACTTTCCAACAAGAAACCTCATTTAATATCAATTATTTCTATCACAATAAATACACTTTGAATTATATAATAAACTATTCAAATTATAAATAGCAATTCTTACACAGCCCTTACATGCAGCTTACATTTTATTCGAGTAAAAAAATAAATAACAGCATGAATTTAAATTCATGCTGTTATTTAACAATCCTAATGCTTTATTTTACATTATTTAAGTGGAAGATATCCTGATTTAGGAACAATTTTTTGTCCCTCATCACTTGTGCACCACTTTAAGAATTGGCCTGTAAGACCAGATGGATTTCCTATTGTGTATGCATATAGGTATCTAAATAATGGATATGTACCATCCATAATATTAGCATCATTAGGAATCAATGCAGGTTTTCCGGCAGCTCTTGAAACTGCAACTATTTTGAGTTTGCCTTTTTTCTCATAATCATGAGCATAAGCTATACCAACATAACCGATGGCACCTTCTGACTGTGCAACAGCAGAAGCAACAGCAGCATT
>JBDNDK010000237.1:0-3270 GCA_046719185.1 Armatimonadota bacterium | reverse complement strand
CCCCAAGCGTAGTTGCAGATGTTAATAAAAATACAATTGATAAAAACTATCAATTTAAAACAATAGAATATATAGATGTGGCTTCTGTAGAAGAAAGAAAACTAATTCAAACTACAACACTAAAAATAGATGAAGCACCTAGCAGAGCAAAAAGAATTGTCAAGGATAATAGTATTTTGATATCAACAGTAAGACCAAACTTAAAACACTACTGCTTTATAAAAAAAGCTAATCCTAATCTTATAGCTTCAACGGGTTTTGCTGTCATTAATTCAAAAATCAATCTTTCTGATGCTTCATTCATATATTACTTATTAACAACAGATGAATATACAGAATATCTAGTCAAAATTGCAGACAATCAAACCTCAACATATCCAGCATTTAATCCATCAATTATATATAATTCAAAGTTCCTCCTTCCTCCTCTATCTGAGCAGGTGGGGATAGCTGGGGTGCTGAGTGCTTTTGATGATAAGATAGAGCTTTTGCGGGAGCAGAACAAAACGCTAGAGGCTATAGCACAGGCAATATTTAAAGAGTGGTTTGTGGATTTTAACTTTCCAGATGCTAACGGCAACCCATACAAAAAATCCGGCGGAAATATGATTGACTCCGAACTCGGTCCCATCCCAGAAGGCTGGAGAGTGGGGAAATACTCTGATATTGTTGAATTGACTACGGGTAAAGGAATACATCAAAGTAATTTAAATATTAATGGACTCTATCCAGTAAAGGGTGCTAATGGCAATATTGGTAAAACTAATGAGTATTTATTTGATGAAGAATTAATTTTGACTGGTAGAGTAGGTACACTTGGAACTGTCTATATTTCAAGAGGTAAAGTGTGGATATCTGATAATGTTCTCATTTCAAAACCTAAAAGACCTGATTTTTTGTATTTTGCATATTTACATTTGAAAAGAATTAATTTTGACAGTCTAAACAGAGGAAGCACACAGCCTCTAATCACACAAACTGATCTTAATAATGTATCAATTGTTATTCCACAAAGTAACATATTTACAAAATGGAGCAACTTATCAAACTCTCTTTATGACAAATATTATATTAACAATAGCCAAATTCAGACTCTAAGCTCTCTTAGAGATGCTCTATTGCCCAAGCTGATGAGGGGTGAAGTGAGGGTGTCTGAACTGTGATTGTCTGAACCTTGATTTATACGATTAACATGATTGCCATGATATTAAATAATCATACTAATCATAAAAATCAATCTAATCATAGTTCAAGACAATGACAGACAGCAGAAAATATATACACAGTGAGATAACAGAGAAAATAATCGGTTGTGCAATGGAAGTGCACAGGACTCTTGGTTGTGGTTTTCAGGAAGTTATATATCAAAGAGCCTTGGCAATAGAGATGGAATCAAAGAAATTGAGCTTTAGCCGTGAGCATGAGATGGATATTTTCTACAAAGGGCAGTTGATTGGCAATAGAAGAGTTGATTTTTTTGTGGAAAATAAAATATTAGTAGAGCTGAAGGCAATATCAGAATTGGAAGATGTGCATCTGGCACAAGCCATCAACTATCTTGAAGCATATAATATGGAAGTTGGCATGCTGTTGAATTTCGGCAATAGAAGCCTGCAGTATAAAAGACTGATGAATAAGAAGGTTGCCTGTGTCAAATAAAATATTATGAATCTGAAATAGAAGAATATGCAATAGAGCTGTTAGCAAGCCAAAAATGGGATTATATATCACCTGAAGAACATGAAACAGAAAGAGAAAGCTTTGGTGATGTTGTGCTGAAAGCTAAACTGAGCAATGCAATAGATAGAATCAACCCTAATATATCTATTGATGCAAAACAGCAGGCAATACGACAAGCTCTTAATATGCCTAGCCAAAACCTTATTGATAACAATAAAGCTTTCCATACTCTGCTGACTGAAGGAATAGAAGTGGAAGTGATGGGTGCTGACGGCATCAAGGGCCTAAAAGTGCATCTGATAGATTTTGACAATATAGCAAACAATGAATTTCTGGTGTGCAATCAATTTGTGGTGATGGAAAATAATCATCATATCAGAGCAGATGTGGTGCTGTTTGTAAATGGCTTGCCTCTGGTAGTGATAGAGCTTAAAAATCCAACAGATGAAACTGCAACAATAGAAAAAGCATATAATCAACTTCAAAACTACAAACAACTCACTCCCTCACTATTTTATTACAACTCAATATTGATAGCATCAGATGGCATAGATGCAAAATCAGGCACAATATCTTCTGGTTTATCCAGATTTAACACATGGAAATCTAGTGATGGATTCAAAGATGATTTGAATATAATCCCTCAACTGGAAACAATAATAAAAGGAATGCTGAATAGACATACCCTATTAGATTTGATTCGGCATTTTATAGTATTTGAAGAAAGCAAAAAAGAAGACCCACAAACAAATATTATATATGTTGACACAATAAAAAAAATAGCTGCATATCATCAATATTATGCAGTGAATAAAGCAATAGAAAAAACAATTGATGCAAGCAGTGATGATGGAGACAGAAAAGCAGGTGTTGTGTGGCACACACAAGGAAGCGGTAAATCACTCTCTATGGTGTTTTATGCTGGAAAAGTAGTGCTAAACTTAAATAACCCAACAGTGGTAGTGATAACAGATAGAAATGATCTTGATGACCAATTATTTGATACATTTGCAAGCTGTAAGCAACTTTTGAGACAAGTGCCGGTGCAGGCAGGCAATAGAGAAGATTTGAAAAGACTGCTGAAAGTGGCAGGCGGTGGAATTGTATTTACCACAATACAAAAGTTTTTCCCAGAAGATGATGCATTGAATTTTGAAATGCTGTCTGATAGAAAAAATATAATAGTGATAGCAGATGAAGCACACAGAAGCCAATATGGCTTTGGAGCAAAAATAAGAGAGAAAAACGGGGAAACCATCACAAGATACGGCTTTGCAAAATATATGAGAGATGCTTTGCCAAATGCCTCATTTATTGGCTTCACAGGCACACCAATTGAAAAAGAAGATGCATCCACCCCGGCTGTGTTTGGTAATTATGTTGATGTGTATGATATATTACAAGCAGTGAATGATGGTGCAACTGTGAAGATATACTATGAATCAAGGCTTGCTAAAGTGCATCTAAAAGAAGAGGCAAAAGAACTGCTGGATGATGAAGTGGCATCTATCACTGAAAATGAAGAAAGCACAGCATCTGAAAAAGAGATCGCACCCCGCCAGATCACTCCAGCCCAGGCGCAGCGCTGGC
>JBDNDK010000236.1:0-3306 GCA_046719185.1 Armatimonadota bacterium | reverse complement strand
CCGGCTTTTTTCTTAAAAAACCAGCAAATATCATCTCATCAAAATCTTCCGGAAGCGGAGCTGTTGCAGAATATGTAATAGCAGGATCTCCACCTAATGCAACAGCTACAGGCATTTTTTCATTGTGTCTTTCATAATCAGCAAAATGTCTTGCACCAACTTTGTGAATATGCCAATGCATACCTGTTGTGTTCTTATCAAAAACTTGAAGTCTATACATACCTGCATTTCTTTTGCCTGTTTCTCTGTCTTTTGTGAAAACAATAGGCAAAGTAACAAATCTGCCGCCATCTTTGGGCCAGCATTTAAGAATAGGAAAATTATATAAATCTACTTCATCACCAGTATAAACAACT
Source organism: Armatimonadota bacterium (assembly GCA_046719185.1). Lineage (GTDB taxonomy): Bacteria > Armatimonadota > UBA5829 > UBA5829 > UBA5829 > JBDNDK01. The sequence continues at coordinate 2,950 of JBDNDK010000236.1, read as the reverse complement.
TCCTGACAAGGTGCTGAAGCAACAGTTTTTGGAAATGATGAAGATAACTGCACAAGCTTTGGAAGCATTTTTAGTTTATCTAGAAAAGTTCCGGGGGACTCTGAATGCACAAGAGAAGATATCTGTGATGCTATTTTATTTAAGTCTTCAACTCCCAATGCTAAACTCATTCTTTTATAACTTCCAAAATGGTTTATCAACACAGGAATATTAAAATCATCTACATCCTCAAACAATAATGCAGGACCGTTTCTCTTTACCACTCTATCCGTAATCTCTGTAATTTCAAGTTCAGAGCTAACTTTGTGCTTAATTCTGACAAGTTCATTTTTAGATTCTAAAAGTGAGATAAAATCTGAAAGGCTGGAATAAGCCATAATCTATTTAAACAACTCAGCTAATAGTTGGGCAGTATGACATACTCTTATGTCAGAGCCTTTTTTGCTGAGTCCTCCTCCAATCTGCATAATACATCCGGGGCAATCTGTTGCCACTATCTTAGCACTTGTGTTTTCCACATTTTCAAGCTTTCTATTTAGTATAGAACCAGAAATACCAGACTGCTTTAATGAATAGCTTCCAGCAAATCCACAGCATTCATTTGAATCTACCATTTCAACTAAATCAAATCCAGATTCTGTTATTAGTTTTCTTGAACATTCTGATGAACAAACACCTCTTACCTGATGGCAAGGGTCATGGTATGTAACACTTTCAGAAATATCTTTTTTAATATCAAGATTTAATTTCTCACTTGCAAACTGAGCAAAATCCATTACTTTTTTAGAAAGCTCAATTGCTTTGTCTTTCCATGGAGTATCAGCCAAAATCTCAGGGAAATGCTCTTTGAACATCATTGCACAAGTAGGACAGCCAGTAACAATATAATCAGGATTATCTTTATGCATTGCTATAACAGTATCCATTGCCATTTTGAGTGCAGATTCATCATCACCAACATACATTGCAGGTGCACCACAACAGCCTTGATTGTGTGGAAATATCACTTCCACATCACTTTTTGTAAGCACTTTCCAGATAGATTCACCAATCTCAGGATATACAAAATCTATCACACAACCTGCAAACAATCCTACTTTTATTTCTTTGCTTTCACCACTTCTCTCCGGCAGTTTTTCTCTTAAAAACTCACTTGCTATTGCAGGAAAATCTTTATCATCAGGCAAGAATGGAAAATGCTTTATTTTGCCTTGTTCATTCTGAAAAGGCTTTTGAAATGCTCTTGCAAACTTTATTGCTTTCTGGAAAAGTTTTGGATTTTTTAGTGTTCCAAGAGGCAATTTGCCAGTTAAAGGCATGCCATTTTTATCAACTAATCTTTCTCTAATCTCCCTCACCATTTTGGGCACATCAATTTTTGAAGGACAGATAGATGTGCAGTAGCTGCAGCCAGCACACATATTTACAGTGTCTTCAGATGCCTGCAGATTTTGATGATATGTTGTGAGAACTGCACCTATTCCACCCATGTATGAATTGCCAAATGCATGACCTCCAACAGATTTATAAACCGGGCACATATTCAAACAGGCACCACATTTTATACAATACAATGCTTCTTTTAATATATCATCTTCCAGCATTGCTTTCCTGCCATTATCAACAAATATAATATGCACTTCCTTTGGTCCATGCACACCCAAGGCAAGTGTTTTTTCAATATCTGTTGTTCTGCTTGGTCCTGTGATAAAAGAAATATATGCGGTCTGTTTTTGGCCTGTTCCGCTTTTGGAGAGTATCTTTAATATTGAAAGAGCATCATCCATTGTAGGCACTAATTTCTCATAACCTACAACTGCAACATGAATATCAGGAAGTGTGGTAACTAATCTGTCATTACCTTCATTTGCCACAATCACAAGTGAGCCTGTTTCAGCAACTAATATATTAGCACCAGATATGCCCATATCAGCATCTATAAAATAACGTCTGAGCTGTTTTCTTGCTACTTCAACTAATAATGCAACATCAGAGTCTAAATTCTCACCTGTTGCTTTTGAAAAAAGCTCTGCCACCTGTTCTCTTGTTTTGTGCATAGCTGGAGCAGTGAAATGTGATGGTTTCTCACCGGCAAGCTGAATAATCCACTCACCAAGATCTGTCTCTACTACTTCCAAGCCAAACTTTTGGAGTTTGTGATTGAGTTCAAGCTCTTCTGTGAGCATAGACTTAGATTTTACTATAAGCTTAACAGATCTTTCTTCAGCAAGTTTTCTAATTATTTCTGCTGTTTCAACTCCATCTTTAGCCTCATGCACCACAGCACCGACTTTTTCAGCCTCTTCCTTAAACTTCTTAAAAAGCTCTGGGATTTGATTGATGGATTTCTCTTTAATGGCTCTGACTTCTTTTCTTGCACCTTCAAAATCAAAACCATCAAGAGCTGTTTCCCTAGCTTTTCTATATGCAGAGACTGCTCTTTTTAGTGCTGTTTGGAGATATTCATCATGCAATGCTTTATTAATTTTTTGTTTTTGTTGTTTACTGCTCATAATTCACCACTACTTAAATTATCCTACCCTATAATGATTCCGTCAACATGTGTTAGTAATAAACTCATTCATTCATAGTAATAAAGAATAGTTCATCATCATAAAAAGGACTTTTATATATTTTGTATAATAGTTAATAAATTATAGTTATAGGTAAAAAAATGAAATATACAAAAGGAAATCTGGGTAGAGTTTTTGTTGCAAGATTAGAAGACGGTGAATCAATATATCAAGTTGTGGAAGAAATTGCCAATAAAGAGAATATAGAGTCAGCTTGTGTGTATGCTGTGGGTGGAATGAGAAGCGGGAAAGTTGTATGTGGTCCGCAAAACACCACTGGCAAAATAGTGCCTAATCTTGAATGTTTTGATGATGCAAGAGAGATGGTAGGTTTTGGTACTGTTTTCCAGCAAGATGGCAAACCTAGTCTCCATTTT
>JBDNDK010000235.1:0-3362 GCA_046719185.1 Armatimonadota bacterium | reverse complement strand
CTCCATTCTGAGATAATTTTTCCTCTGAATGGAGTTGATAGTTTAACTCCAAAATTTCCAACAATATATGCAGCTTCAATTTCAGTGAGAAAATCATAATTCACAGCAAAATCAACTACATTTTCACCTTCTTTGATAAGCTTTGATATATCAACTTTTCCGAATCCTCTATCCCAATGCCAGCCAGCATATGATGTATCCACAGCAGCTCCATTCACAATAAGATTGCCTTTTTCAATTTGCTCTATTACAATTGATGCTTGCGGTTGGTCAAGATCACTATCAAATTTATATCTTAAAACAATTGGACCGCCTTTTTTATCAAACAATTTTTTTCTTATAGAAACCCAAGGTTGCCATTGAAGACTTGCAGTTGTGCCAAAATGAGCTGAAACACTTTTTCTTATTCTGCAATCTAAATCTTCATCAGAAAATGTATTTCCACCATCATAGGAAACACTCATTCTATCAAGAACTAATACATTATCATCTGTTCTTTCAAATTCATATTCGGAATCAAGATATAATCTTCCTATCTCACTTGAGCAGCAGTTGATGGATTTTGCTTCTTCCACTGCTTCAGTCACATCACCTGTTGTAAGTAATATTGAACCACAAGCAGGCAGGCAGAATCTGTATATCAAATCTTTTCCATCTGATTCTGCAGCTATTTTATAGCATTTACCTTCTAAAGCATCCCATTTAACAAGACCTTTCTCAGCAGAATCTTTAATTTTTAGTGTATAGCTACGGCTTGAATTTTTATCATTATTGATAATAAAAAGCATATCATTTTCATTATCAATTCTATGGTGTATATAAGTTTGGGCTGCTATCTTGCCGTCACGATCAGTTAATTTTATCCTTGGTTGAAAAGCATTAGATATTGCACAAGCAATAGCTTCTTCAGCACAAGGCACACTATCAACATTTGGCATATTAGCAAGCTTTATCCATTCGTTTCTAGCATTATCGCAATCTACTTCATATGGAAGCTCACCAACAAATATCAAACTACCACCGGCATCAGCAAATTTCTTTATCATTTCAAATGTTTTTGGTCTCCAAGTGGTAGATGGAGGAACAACAACAACCTCATAACTCATTTCACCAAGCTTAAATTCTCTTCCATTTACAGAAGCCATATCATCAATAAAGGTCTCATCTCCCAAATCACAATCATATCCAGCATTAAGGCAAGTGTTTAGTGTTCTTCTTAACATTTGATCAAAATAATGGGCTGCTCCAAAATCTTCTGTCGGTATATTAACAGGAATTGTAACTTGTTGATCTATTACATGACCTTTAGGTTCAACTCCAAATCTGTGTCCTGCTGTTGCACTTTCAATTGGATGGAGAATCAAGACCTTTGCAGCAGGCTTGCCCTGCATTAGGAAATAGGAGACTCTTGTGAAGTAGTCATTTAATGGTTTTAAATCATTCCAATATGTTTGCTGATAATTCCAGTTTGGTGGATAATCTCTTTTTCTTCTACCTAATGCAGAATACCAAGTCAAGTGTGGGCAGAAAAATGTTGCACCCATTGCTAAATCATAATTCCCGATCCATTTAAATTCCTCAAAAGTATTTGTATGTCTGGAAACACCAAAAATTTCTGTGAGTATTCTTGGTCTCCCTAGCTGCCTTGCTGCAGAAGATACTTGTTTACAACATAAAAGCAAAGCATCTGTATGTCTGCATAAATGATCAATTCCGGGTGCATGCTGATATCTGTAATGAGACATCACACCGCCATAATGGCAAATTATCTGAGAATGTAAGCTGTCCTCAGCATTATAGTGTCCAGTGTGTTCAAGGTTATTTTGTTCACACCATTCAAAAATCGGTTTGCTGTATGCTTCAAGAAATTGCTTATTTATAGTTCTATGTATTAAAAGCCTAATCTTTCTTGAGTTTTTGCCTTCAAAATATATATAGGGCAGATCCTCAATAAAATCTCTTCCATGCCATTCTTTGTATTTTTCAGGCAGTCCATCATACCATGGTATTTTGTTGAAACCAAAAGATACTTGAGGTTCATCTGTAAATATTCCCGGTATTGTCTTGCCAAATTCATCACCCAATTTTTCTTTGTAGACTTCGTGGGTCATTTTTATAAATTGTTGCATTGCTTCAGGATGCATAAGGTTTGCATAAGACTCTCCACCCCACCATCCAATTTTTTCTGTATATCTTCTTATCAGAAATAGTCTTTCAAGCTCAGTTGCCTCACTAGCTCTTTCAACTGGTATGGATTCGGCATCTCTTAATAAAAGTCCATCTCTTTCTTTTATGATATAGCAATATTTTATTGCTTGGTCTTCACCTATCTCAGGAACATCTTCTCCCGGAGCAACCAGCACAGCATCAAGAGTAGTAGCTCTATATTCATCTTTCATTCCTGCAACTTGCCCGCCAGCATTTCCACTTGGCCACAGATCTTCATCATAAAGCCATATATATCCACCAAGTTCTTTAGCTTTAGCAACAGCTGCATTCATACATTCAAACCATTCTTCACCAAGATAATCTGTTATAAGTCCATGTCAAGAATGAAAAAATCCTCCAGAAAGACCTACTCACAACATATCTTCAAGCTGTCTAGCTACTTCATCTGGGGAAATTTTATAATTTATTGCCCAAAAAGGAGCAGGTCGTAGTATTGTGTCAGGGTTAGAAAAACCTTTTATGTCCAATGCAATCCTCCATGCATATAAAAAATGCCTATCTATATATCCTATACATAATATTATATATATTCAATATATGGAACTAGGTTTTGTTATTTATCTAAAATATATCTTTAAAACACACCTTTCAACAGCTCACTAGCTTCTGATATAGCTTCATTTATTATATTTATAGCTCTATCAAGTTCAGATTCTTCAATTATTAATGGTGGCTCAATTCTAATAACTTTAGGATTATTTAAACTATAAGCAACAAGTAAATCTCTTCTGCCGCATCCAGCAATAACTAAAGATGCTATATCTTCAACTGCAAATTCTACACCTGCAAGTAATCCCTTACCTCTTACATCTTTCACCATATTTGGGTGATTAACTTGCACTTCTTTTAAACCGGATAATAATTTTTCTCCAAGAGTTTTTGACCTCTCAACAAGTCCTTCTTCTTTTGTAACTTTAATAGCAGCTATAACAGCTGCACAAGCTAGAGGGTTACCTCCAAATGTTGATGAATGTAGATATGGATTTTTACCAAACATAGAATCCCAAATTTCAGATGTAGATGAGAATGCACCAACCGGCATCACTCCTCCTCCAAGAGCTTTTGCCTGAGTGATTATATCTGGCACTACTCCGTAATGCTCACAAGCAAACATAGCTCCTGTTCTAGCATAG
>JBDNDK010000234.1:0-3369 GCA_046719185.1 Armatimonadota bacterium | reverse complement strand
AACCATCTATATTTGAAGCTGGAATAGCAGGATTATGGACCCCAATTTTAATACCCAGAATTGGAGAATGTGTTAAAAACTGCAATCTTTGCTCAAAAGTTTGTCCTACTCAAGCAATAATGCCTATTGAACTAAATGAAAAGCATTATATCTTCATTGGAAGAGCTGTGATAGATAGATCTCATTGTATTGCATGGAATTCTGATAAAGTGTGTTTGGTTTGTGATGAATTTTGTTCTTATAATGCTATTTTTTGGGAAAAAATCAATGGAGTTAAAAGACCATTTATTGATGAACACAGATGTGTAGGATGTGGAATTTGCGAAAAAGCCTGCCCAATTCAACCACTTGCTGCCATTAGAGTCTTCTCATTTGGAGATAAAAGAAATCAAACAAGAGATCAGCAAAAAAGATTTTATGAAAACTCACCATTGCATCAAAGAGAAGGTTTTAAATTTTAACTTAACACAACTGAAAACTTAGAACCTTTATCTATTGTACTTTCCACTAATATGTCTGCATTTATTTTTTTTGCTAAGCTGTAAGCAATTGATAAACCTAAACCTGTGCCATTGTTTTTAATTTTATTATTGCTAGCTTGAAAAAATTCTTCAAATATCCTTTTTTTATCTTCCTCTGGTATTCCAATTCCTGTATCTTCTACATCAATTACAACATTTTTATCATTTTTGTAAGTATTTATTTTTATATATCCATTATTTGTGTATTTGATAGCATTATTTATGATATTTGCAAGTATTTGCTCTAAAAATTTTGGGTCTTGTTTAATGACTTCTGTTTCAAGAAAACTTTCAAAATATATTTTTATTCCTTTTTTTTCAGCACATACAGCATAATTTTTGATTACATTGTCAATTAGATGATTTATATTAATATCTTCAAATTTAATATCAATAATATTATTGCAGGTTTTAATTAACAATAAAAGCTCATCAATAAAACCACATATCTTTTTGCTATTTTTTAATATTATTTCTATTGACTTTTTGTGCTCATCTACTAGCTGGTTTTTATCATCTTCCAATATAAACTCTGCATAGCCAATAATTGAAGTAAGAGGTGCTTTGATTTCATGAATTATATTTTTTACAGCACCTCTATACCTCTCAAGTTCTGCTTTTAGTTCTTCAATATTTTCAGTTTTATTATTTATTTCATTAACCAATTATCTTTCCAAAAACTCTGGCATTTCAAACATTTGTAAACTATCAAAACCTAAAAAATATCCAGTAGATGCAGAATTCTTATTATTTGATACAAATCTTATTGTATTTGCACCTTTATTTAATTTTCTTCTTCCAAAATTTACACTTTGGCTTTGTGAAACATATTGATTGTAAAAATCTTTATTTAAAACATGCACATCATTAATATATGATATATATATACCATAATCAAATGAATTTACAAAATAACCGTTTATTATATATTCACCCTCTTTTTCTACATCAAAAGTAACAGAAAATCCAGCTGGCTTTTCTCTTGAAATATATAGAATTTGCTTGCCACAACTTAATCCCGGCATTTCTTGAATTCTATACTCACCAACATTATATTTAATTGTATCAACCAAGTTTTCAGCTTCGACTATTTTTTTATCATAAAGCATTTCCTCAACACTTGGCAAAGGTGGAAATGGCTTATGAGGCAATGTCTGATACCAATATGCAACACTTGAATAATCATCATATCTTACATCATATCCTGTTACTGTACCATCATCTCTGGTAAATGAACCTTTGTGTTCTATAGTCATTTTTAAGGATTTGGTGAATGGTACTGGATCTTGGATATGAAATCTATAACATGTATGTTTATTGAGTTCATTAAACCCTTCACTGATTGTGCAGCCATAAAACAATCCGTCCATTTTTCTGATTCCCCAAGCATCACAAAAATAATCTTCTGAACCAGTACCTTTTAATGAAGGGACTTCTTCTCCATCAATATAAAACCTATCATCACCTTCACCCCACCAGCCGGCTCTTCTTTGCCTAACAGATAGATTACATCCAACAAAATGTCCCTTTCCTTCAGCATCTAATATTAGATAGTCATCTTCACTATTAGGGAATTCTTGTCTATATTGTGCATGAAAATATAATGTGTCTTCTGGTAAGATTTCATGTTTTTGCCAGTCTATGTAGTAATAAAAGGCACCAGTGGGCGTCTCACCATAATTTGTAACTGTAATCTTTGCTGATTTCTTAAAAGGCATAGGCCAATAACAATTTCTGGCTCTTCCATTAGATGTTACTCTTAATGGAAATGAATCTACTTCAACATCCATTCCATGTCCTTGACAGAAGAAATCATTTATTGGACATTCAACACTTGGATGTTCCGATCCATCCCAATACATTCTGAGAATAAGCTTTTTACCATACATAAATTCATTTTGCATTATTGTGAACCAAATATGTGCTATTTGACCTGGACCTTCTATATCGGCAAGAACAAGAGTCTCCCCGGGTTGAATAGATCTTGCATCACCATTTCCATGTTGTAAATTTGGATCTGAACTTGATTCTCTTTTTGCCTGAAAATTTCTCATTTGAGTCAATCCATCAAGCGGTGAAATTGCCAAACCGTTATATGCATCAACTGATATACTCATTGCAAATAGGACAACAATAATTAATAAAATTGTTTTTCTATACATAGATTCAATCCTCACCAATTGAATTTATAAATTTACATTAGGCAAAAAAATATTTTATCCTTCATTTATTTTGTTGTTTTTCAAAAATATGTTTAATTTACTTAAATTGAAATGTATAATTTTATGTATTAAAAGCTTCAAAAAAGGTGAAAAAATATGAGCAACCAAGATATAGTTATAATTGGTGGTGTAGCATGCGGTCCAAAATCTGCTGCTAGAGCTAGGAGAAGAGATCCAAATGCAAACATAACTATAATTGAAAGAGGAGAATTGCTGTCATACGCTGGATGCGGAATGCCATATTATATTCAAGGAGAAATAGAAACAGCAGACGAACTGATGAGCACACCTGCTGGTGCAGTGAGAGATGCTGCTTTTTTTAAGAATGTTAAAGACATAAAAGTAATGAGCAGAACTCTTGCTGAAAAGATAGATAGAAGAAATAAAAAAGTTGAAATAATTAATATTGAAACTGGTGAAAAGAGTTCTATTCCATACAGCAAACTTGTTCTTGCAACTGGTGCTGATGCAATAACTCCTCCATTTCCCGGTACAGATTTGAAAGGTGTATATAAATTAAATCATCCTTTTGATGCAGAAGCTATTAAGAAAGCTGTTAATGAAGGATGTAAAGAAGCAGTCATAATTGGTGCTGGTCTAATTGGTATGGAAGTAGCTGAGGCACT
>JBDNDK010000233.1:0-3393 GCA_046719185.1 Armatimonadota bacterium | reverse complement strand
TGAAATATTTACTGGTGTTACCCATTGTGCAAATGCCTGCACATTAAGCATCAGAACCAACACAAAAACAACTATGAACTTTCTTGCAATACTTCTTAGCATAAACCTACCCTCCCAAGACTTGTGCATCATATCAGTATGGTAATCAAAATCAATCACTAATGAGTTTTTCCTCATATTAATAGTGATATCGATATATTATGATGCCTCAATTGTAGTTTGTATTAATAATTGTTGTTTGTCAAGTGTATATTTAGTGAAAATTTATTATTTCATATATTTTACATCGTTTTACTGTTCAGTTTTCTATGTTTATTTATTCACTCAATTGGTATAATCAATAAGACAAAGTAACAATAGTTATGGAGGGTTTTATGAAATATAGACCATTGGGAAACTCAGATATTGCGGCTTCTGTGGTGGCTTTTGGTGCTTGGGCTATTGGCGGTTGGCCCTGGGGCGGCACTGATGAGCAAAATGCTATTGATGCCATTGATACTGCTCTTGAAATTGGTATGAATTTTATTGATACTGCACCAGTTTATGGACTTGGGTTATCTGAAGAAATCATTGGCAAAGCTCTAAAAGGCAAAAGAGATAAAGCTGTCATTGCCACAAAATGCGGGCTCATCTGGCACGAACCAAAAGGCACATACTTTTTTGAAGAATATGGAAAAAAAGTTTACAAATATCTAGGACCAGAATCAATCAGATATGAAGTTGAACAAAGCCTTAAAAGAATGCAGACAGATTATATTGATTTACTTCAAACACACTGGCAAGAAAATTCTGTGCCTATTGAAGATACTATGAAAGAGCTTGTAAAACTCAAAGAAGAAGGCAAAATAAGAGCTATTGGTGTGTGTAATGTGAAAAAAGAACAACTTGAAGAATATATGAAATATGGCATTGTGGATACGGATCAAGAATTATATAGTATGCTTTATAGAGATATTGAAAAAACAAATGCACCTTTCTGTAAAGAAGAGGATATTGCAATCTTAGCATATTCACCTATTGCACAAGGCTTATTAACAGGCAAAATAAAACCCGGCAGAGAATTCAAAGATGGAGACCTCAGAAAAAATAATCCTAAATTCTCTGGAGAAAACCTTGAAAGAGTGACGAAGCTGTTAGATAAAATCCAGCCAATTGCTGATAAATATAACGCCACTCTTGCTCAAACAGTCATAGCATGGACTATCTCTCAACCCGGCATCACACATGCTCTTGTTGGTGCTAGAAACCCTGAACAAGTGAGGGAAAATGCAGGTGCCTGTGATTTTGAATTAACACAGCAAGATATCAACACAATCACAGATGCTGTTAACCAGCTTTAGTATAAATTTTGACAATAAAATATGGAAGTAATATAATGTATATATAGGAGATGGAGTTCTCCTTTGAATGTCGTTGCAGACTAATAACTCCTACAAGCTTATTTATTGCTTTGTGGAGTTCATATATTTATAGCTCCTTTAAGCATAAGCTTGAAGGAGCTTTTTGCTGTTTAATCTAATCTTGATGCGGTGTTTGTGGTTTTACGGTGTCGGTGTTTCGGGAATTTATTCCCGAAACGAATTCTTAATCAAAGGATATTGTGATATGAAAACAATTGTTTATCTAATAGCTGGTGGGGCACTTGGCACACTTTGCAGATATGGAGTTCAAGTGCTAAGTGTGAAGTCTTTTGGACCATCTTTTCCTATTGGCACTTTAATTGTAAATCTTGCTGGTTGTTTTCTGATAGGATTATTGTTTGCTATTGCAGAGCATAAAGCTCATATAAACCCAGCTATGAAAATGTTTCTTATCACTGGTTTCCTTGGTGCATTTACAACTTTCTCCACTCTTGGCATTGAGAGCATGAACTTAGCTGTTAATGTATCCAAAACAATGGCTATCACAAATCTTGCAGTTAATAATATTGCAGGGGTTTTATTAGTGTTGGCTGGTTTGCATATTGGCAAGTCTATTTAAAGAATACCATCACATACTCATGCTTAAATATATAAAATCCACCAGCTAAGGCTCTGTATCTCCAGAGGTTGTTGTCTTTGCCTTTTGCCTTTTCATTGCCTTCAATATTTTTTACTATGATAGATTTCGTTTTGAACCCAACATCATTCATTCTCTGCATACATTTGAAACCCAAAGGGTCTAGTTGCTGATTTTCATATTTATCACCTATCACAAGGCAAGCAAATCTGCCTTTTTCAAGCAAATCATAAGCATTCTGAGCCACTTTTTCAAACATATCCAGAAAATCATCAGTTGATATGCAGTTTGAGAGGTCATTTTTTTTATTGCTAAATTTTATTATGTCTGCATAGGGAGGATGAAGCACTGCAAAATGAGCTTGTTTGCATCCCATTTCATCAAGGTATTTCTGCACTTTAACTTTTGTAGCCTTCTTTGTGCTGTCTCCGCAAATGAGCTTTATATTATCTTTTTGGCTGTGCTGTGATATTCTATCATTAACCTGATTAATCAGTTCATCTTTTAAATCAATACCAATAAGCTTTCTATCTAAACTCAAAGCTTCAATTGCAGATGTGCCTGCACCTAAAAACCAGTCAACTATCACCTCACCAGATTTTGTATATCTTCTGAACATCTGACTAGCAATCTGAGGGATAAAGTTGCCATGATATTCAAATTTATGACCATTAGACTTATCCCTTTGGTTATATATCCAGAGGGAATCTGTTCTTATATCCTCATAATCTTTCCAGCAGGATAAGTCTATATCACTATATTTGAGTTTTTTACTTTTCTTATTTTCCACAATCTAATTGTAATGCAGTAAGAGGCTAAGGTCAAATAAACTTATTCTGCTCCAGCCACCAAGACATCATCAATTCTAATTGTAGGCATCACAATACCCGGCTGATTTCCTCTGTAGTCTGAAGATACAGCATCAATATTCTTTAATATATCAAGTATATTTCCACCTATCATAGAGCTTTGAACAGGGTATGCAAGTTCTCCATTTTCTATTCTGATTCCAAAATCAATAGTATCTGATACATCACCTGTAATCATATTAGCATTCAAGCCTCTTGAGTTTATATAAATGCCGTTTTTAGTGTCTGCAATTATCTCAGCTGCTGTCTTTGTGCCTAATTTTGGTATGATATTAGATGTGCTTGTGTTGCCGTCTCTGTTTCCATGCCCGGTTGGTTTCACTCTAACTTTGTTTGCTGTATATGAGCTGTAGAGATATGATTTCAAAACTCCATTTTCAATAATTGTAAATTTACTGCAAGGTGTTCCTTCTCCATCAGCACTTCTTGAATTGATGCCATAATCTATCAATGGATCATCAACAATAGTAACAATCTCAGATGCTACTTTTTTTCCTTCCAGACCAATCAAATATGATCTTTTTCT
>JBDNDK010000232.1:0-3409 GCA_046719185.1 Armatimonadota bacterium | reverse complement strand
AAGAATTTAGGATTGTGTGTATCAATAATTGAAATGATGGATACTGTTGTCCCATCATTCTTAGATCCTGAAATTGCTGTTCATCTTCAAAAATATCTTTGTTCAAAAAATATAGATATTTATACAGGAACAAAAGTAGAAGCATTAATTGGTGATGATATAGGTAGTATAACATCTGTCAAGACAGATAAATGTGAAATTCCTGCACAACTTGTACTCATTGCTGTAGGTGTTAGACCAAATACAAAACTTGCTGAAGATGCAGGTCTTGAGATTGGACATACAAAAGCAATAAAAATTAATGAATACTGCCAAACTAGTGATCCAGATATATATGCAGGTGGTGATTGTGTGGAGAATACTAATTTAATAACAGGCAAACCTTGTTATGTACCTTTAGGATCAATTGCAAATAAACATGGTAGAGTAATAGGTGATAATATTACTGGTGGAAAAAGCAAATTTGAAGGTGTTTTGGGGACCGCTGTCTTCAAAGTTTTTGATTTTAATGTTGGCAGAACAGGATTATCTGAAAAGGAATGTAAAAAACAAGGAATACCATATGTAACAGCAATAACTCCAGGTCCAGACAGAGCACACTACTACCCAACATCAAAGCCTGTTATTCTGAAAATGATAGCAAATCCAGAGACAAAAAAATTGCTTGGAGTACAAGTAGTAGGAATGGGAGATGTTGTAAAAAGAATTGATGTTGCTGCAACCGCTCTCCATTTTGGTGCTGATGTAAACAATATTAGTGAAATTGATCTTGGATATGCACCTCCATTCTCTTCTGCTGTTGATATAATTTCTCATGCAGCAAATGTGATTGATAACAAACTAAATAATATTGCAAAGTCACTTACTCCAATGCAAGTAAAAGAGAAAATGGATAGAGGAGATGATTTTATACTATTAGATGTTAGGTCTCCTCAAGAACTAGAACAAATGAAATTAAATGATCCTAGAGTTTTGCATATTCCTTTAGGGAAACTAAGATCTAGATTGTCTGAAATTCCCAAGGATAAAGAAATTGTTGCATTTTGCAAGATAAGCTTGAGAGGATATGAAGCTCAGAGAATACTTGAAGGTGTAGGTTACAATAAAGTTTATTTTATGGATGGAGGTCTTGCTGGATGGCCTTATCCAATGGGATAAGTATATTTACAAAAGAAAATATTTATAATCTTCCAAAAATTGATAGAAGTTTTTTTTTAGAAAATACTGTTGATGTTGCCTGCAATTTGTTAGGCAAAATAATGGTTTTTGAAAATAATGATGATTTATTAGCAGGCAGGATTGTTGAAACTGAAGCATACTGTCAAAATGATCCTGCTTGTCATGCAAATAAAGGTATCACTCCTAGAAATAGTGCAATGTTTGGTCCTGCCGGTTTTTCTTATGTATATTTCACCTATGGATTTCATTATTGCCTCAATTTTGTAACTGCTGAAGAAGGTATTGGAGAAGCTGTCCTAATAAGAGCCGTTGAACCACTACTGGGCATTGATATAATGATGAAAAACAGAAGAAAAACAAAAATTACGGATCTTTGCAGTGGTCCGGGAAAACTTACTCAGGCATTTTCTATTAACAAAAATCACAACAAACTAGATTTAACTGCAAGTAATTTATTTGTTGTTGATGATAACTATACAATAACTGATATAATTAAAACAACTAGAATTGGTATAAAAGAAGGAATTGATAAACTTTGGAGATTCTACCCTGAGTCACATAAATCATGGGTGTCTAAATTATAGGAATTGTTAATAATGAATTATGATGGATTTACTCTTTCTGCTGTAATTTGTGAAATAAAAGAAAAACTAAAAAATGGAAGAATACAAAAAATCCGTCAACATAATTCTTTTGATATAACACTAGAAATTAGAACGCCGGGAAAATCTCACAATTTATTTTTTTCTATTGATTCAAAATTTCCTAGAGTATATCTTACTTCATTGTCTCATTCAGTACCACAAGAGCCGCCAAATTTCTGCATGCTTTTGAGAAAATACTTGTCAGGAACTTTCATTACAAGTATAAGACAATATAAATCTGACAGAATATTTATTTTGCAATCTGAAAATCAAGATAATGAGGTATTATCACTAATATTTGAACTTATGGGTAAACACTCAAATCTAATATTAGTTGATAAAAACTCAAATATACTTGGAGCAATGAAACATGTTGGGACATCAATAAGCAAAATCAGACAAATATTACCCGGCAGAGAATATACACTTCCACCTGGAACTAATAAAATTGATCCAAGAGAAATCACTGAAAAATCACTTGTTGAACTAATATCGAACTCAAATTTTGATTTATCAGATAAAAATACCATCTCTAAATGGCTTATTGAAAATATAAGTGGTATGAGTCCTTTTTTGTGTGAAGAAATAATACAAAGATGTTTAATGACCAGCCAGCTTTCATCAGAAACTCTAACAAAAGAACTCATAACAATATTTGATATTATAAAAAATGATACATATCAACCTGTTTTAATTACTGATGAATATGGAAAATCTGAACTGGTTTATCCAATACAAAGCATTCAATATCCATCAGACAATCAACACATTAGGCTATCAATTAATGAAGCATTGGACGCAGTTTACAATTGTATTGTTAATAAATCTGAGCTTGATGAAGAAATATCTCAAACTCAAATTGCTATTAAAAGAGCTATATTATCCAGAAAACAAACATTAAAAGGGATAGAAAAAACACTTTCTGAATCAGAAAAATCAGAAAGATACAAACAAATTGGTGAAATATTAGTCTCTAATCAGCATTTAATAAGCAAAGGAATGAAGAAAATATCTCTACCTGATTACTATGACCCAGAAATGAAAAATATTGATATTGAGCTTGATGAAAAGCTTGATGGAAAAGAAAATGCAGATAGATATTTTAAAAGATATAGAAAAGCTAAAGATGCTGTTCAAACTGCAACAAACAGAAAGGCTATTACCCAAGATGAACTGAATATTTTAGAATCTTACCAATATCAATTGGAAAGTCTGACCACTGCAGAAGATGTCAAAAAACTGAGAAAAGAATTAATTTCAAATGGTCTATTAAAACAAGAAATTGTTCAAGAAAAATCATCTGAACAGGTTTTTGGTGGTGAAAGAATTAGAAGATACACAACTCCAGATGGATGGGAAATATTATATGGTGAAACTGCAAAAGCTAATGACTACCTAACCCAGAAAGTAGCAAAACCTAATGATATGTGGCTTCATTCAAGGTCAATAACAGGAGCTCATGTAGTGATAAGAACACAAGGAAAAAAACAAGATATTCCCAAAACAGTATTAAATGGAAACCCGCGGCGCCATTGCGCGTTATGAGTCGGCAGACCAATCTACCGCGCCTTCTGGCGCTCATGCAC
>JBDNDK010000231.1:0-3421 GCA_046719185.1 Armatimonadota bacterium | reverse complement strand
TGATAAAAAAAATCCACCTGTTGATATGATAAGAGTTCCTAATGGTGAATATGAATTTTCGATAACACAAAGTCAACCTGTATGGCAAAATACATGGACTCATGAAATTTCATCCTATCAAACACTTCCAGAATCTGAAAAGATAAGGATAAAAATCAACACGTTATGGGTAGATAAATATCCAGTTACAAATGCTCAGTTTTATGAATTTATAAAAGAAACAGGTTACCTTATGGGTGATGATGTTTCATTTGTACAAAAACAAAACTTCCTAAAACACTGGGTAGGCGGAAAACCACCAATTGGATTAGAAAAACATCCTGTTGTATATGTTAGTTATGATGATGCTCTTGCATACTGCAAATGGGCAGGAAAAAGATTGCCTACAGAAGAAGAATGGCAGTATTTTGCTGGTTTTTCAGATGGTAGAGTTTATCCCTGGGGAAATGAGCTTGATGAAGATAAATACAATTCAAGTGGAAAAGGTACTACCCCTGTTGATATAAATCCTGATGGGGCTAGTCCATTTGGTATTGAAGATTTAGTTGGGAATATATGGCAATGGACTGCACATTTAATGACAAATGGCCAGCATGATATTGTATTTGTTAAAGGTGGAAGCTGGTATGATTGGGCTGATAAAAAATTGGGGAAAGAAGGACACTGGTGGGTTACAAGTGGACCTAGAAGAATCAATGATCACCACCCATTGCCATTAATGGGACCATGTCTAAACAGATTCAGCACCGTTGGCTTTAGATGTGTAATGGATGAATAAGAATATTATTCCTTAGGGCTTTTTTTTATTTCATGAAGCAACTCTTTTGCTTTTATTAGATTCTTATCTAAAAACAATGCTTTTCTTAGCTCTATTTCAGCATTTTTATTTTTATTAAGTGCAACATAAACAGCACCTAAATGATATCTTAATTCTGCATGATCAGGACTAAGTATGACAGCTTTTTGCATTGTTTTGAGTGCATCATCATATTTGCCTAATTTGTAATAAGTCCAGCCAAGTGAATCAATAATATGACCTGCTTTAGGTTTTATCTTTGCTGCCCTTTGGGTTAATTTTAATGCTTCATCTAATTTGATATCATTATCAGCATAAAACCAACCTAAAGCATTCATCAATTCTGGACTATCTGGAGAAAGTGCTAAGGCATCAATAAATTTTTTTTCAGCAAGATGTAAATCACCTGATTCTTGATAAAATATTCCAACATCAATATGCAGCTTTGCTATTTCCTCTAAATCTAATTTCCTGTCTAATTCACCTAATTTATTTTTTTCAATTAGTATTCTTCCCATCTCAGCTGCATCTTTATAAATTCCTTCTTTTGCATATATTGCCATTGCTGAGTAATAAATATCTGTTTTTCTTGGATTTGACTTTATTAATTGATCAATCATTGTTTTGCCTGTAATTACTTTACCACTTTTTATTTTTTCATGGGCTTGTTTTAATTTTGCATCAATTGGATTTTCTTCTTTATTGCAACCAGATATAAAAACTATAAGTATTACTATGAATAATATGCTATATATTTTTTTATTATTTTTAATCATACTATTTCTCTTTTTGTCTTATCTCTTAAATAGAATCTCTTTCATAAATATTGTATCTGACATATGTGCTTATTGGATTTTGAATGAATAAATATCCATTATTAATAGAACATCTGGTTTTATATATATATCCCTCAGGAAGATCACTTTCTTGATCTTTTAACCAATCTCTATAAGGATCTCTTTCTTGATTATCTTTCCAAATTATATTCCCCCAACCATAATTTTTTCTTGTTTTTACTTTTTTATCATCAAGAAGTAGGTCGATTTCTTCAATAATTGGATTTTTGAAATTATATATTGGAAGAGCAATTGAGAAACCTGCAGGTGCATTGATTTCTATAGTAAAACTTGCAGGATTATTTACCCAATTAATATCAACATTTTGACCTTTCATATGTATAGTGCCTTTTGCAACATTTATATAGCTTGGTTTTGGCTGAATAAATACTTCATCTCTCTCAGGTAGCAATGGTCTGATACCTAATATTTCAGCAGGAAGATAATATGTTGGTGCTGATGACCAAGCATGACACAAACTTGCATCACAAATAACATCCTCAGGCCAATTTGGATCAAATGTTTCCCACCAAGTTGACGCACCTCTATTTAGCATTTCACCCCACATTCTTTTTATATGATCTATTGATTCATCTATCAGCCCTAAAAGATTCATACATTGAAGGACATAGAAATCAAAATATGGACCAGATGACTTTACATCAAAACAGTCTTTTTTAATCAGCTCTCTAATTTGATTATTTTTATTTATATCTGTCAATCCAAATACTACAGATAGAGTGTTTGTTTGGATACTCACAACTTCAGATTGTTTATTGTTTGCAAAGCAATCTATATATGCCCCTTTTTCATCATTCCAAAATCTTTTATTATATTCAGCTTTAACACTTTCAGCTCTCTCATGCCATTTAACAGCATCTTCGCTATTTCCAACAGCTTTAGCAAGTTTAGATGCATCTTTTAATGCTTGATAATAAAATGCATTATAAGCAGCTACTTCTCCATGCTTATCAAGAGGCATATGATCTATAAACAACCACCATTCCCAGAAAGGAACATCTGGATTGGGTTCATAAGTTAGTAATCCATTATCAGCAGCTTGAGTGAGAATCCAGTTATCTAATAAAAGCTTCATATTATCATAAAGTTTTTCTACTAATACCAATCCATTAGTATATAAATAATAATCGTGAAGCATTATGACCCAAACAAGATTATAATCTGGAAGTATATGATTTGTGCTTGAAGGAGCTACAGCATTAAACAAACCGTCTTCTCTTTGTCTTTGAACAAATTGGGTTAGTGCTTTTTCCGCAAGTTTTTTATCATTAAAACAATAATAATTCATTAATGCCTGAACTCTTGCATCACCTGGGTATTGAGCATGCTCTCTTAGCGGACAGTCTTCATAAGCATCCTGCATGCATATTTTGAGAGTATCTAGTCCTTTATTCCAGATCTTATTTAAAAGTTCATCAGAGCATTCAAAACTAGAAACTTGCTCAACTGGATATCCTATATTCGTAATAGATACACTTTCTATATCAATAGGAGTTTTGAGATCTCTAAATGTTAGCTGCATATATCTAAAGGCTCTTCTACCAAAACATTGCCATTCTCTTCTGCCGCCTCTCATAATTACTCTATCTGCTTGCAATATATCCTGTCTAATTGGATACACATCACCTTTTCTATCTAAAGTTTCTGAATAACCAATATCAATAGTGCATTCTCCGCCATCTCTAACTATAATTACAGGAAATCCAACAACTTCTTTACCAAAATCCAATACTATAAAACTTTCTTGACCGGGTATCACAGTAAATAT
>JBDNDK010000230.1:0-3424 GCA_046719185.1 Armatimonadota bacterium | reverse complement strand
TGCTAAAATATGTGTAATATCATTTCCCAAAGCCTTCTGCATTTGCAACCCATTTATATATAAACTCTTTTAAGTATTCAAGATCCTTTTCTTCATCTTCCACTATAGCAGTTGAGAATCTATACCATATAAATTGTCTTTCTCTCACATCTTGCCTTATCTCATCAAGTGCAAATGGATTTCTTATCAATCTTGAAATATCACTAAAAATATACTTGCGTTTTAATGGTCCCAAATTTTCTGTTCTAGGATATGAATTTTCACCATCCATATACCAATAGAGCACTAATGCTGTCCCATAATCACTTGTTGCCTGCAACACTGTTGCATTAACATCTATCTCTTTTGGTTCTTTGAAACTAAGCTTGATTGGCAAATCTTTTGTAATAGGACTTCCACCGCCAGGCATGCACAAATGTGGATCATGAAAAGCCGATAAATCAAGTGCTGCATCAATAAACACATTCACCTGTCTTCCAGAGTTTGTATCCACATAGATAAGATTTCTCAAATCTCCTTTGCCCAATATCTCAACAACATTGTCTTGAATTTCTATTTCATTTCCAACCCAATTATCAAATCTCTCAGTTATCAAGTTCTCCGGTATCTTTCCTTTAGGTAAGTCATAAAGTGGTGTCACAAAGTTGCTTACCATACCCATCATCACAAACACCACACCCACAAATATTGCCATTTTCTTGCTTGCACTAAGCTCTGTCTTTGGTCTCTCAGTTTTTACTATTGGCTCTTGAGGTTCATTAAACACAAAATCGCCCATTCTTAGTAGTTTAGCTATTCCAAATAAAATCACAAAACAGATAATCAGCCCTATATAACCACTATAATCATGAAACTTCATCATTGCATCTTTTGAACCTGTCCAAAAGCCCGCATATCCTATCATTGTAATTCTTAAGGAGTTTATGAATATTGCAAGTGGGAATGTTGTCAACATCAATACAAGTTTTTTCCAAGCAGCACCCTTTATTACATATGTGAAAAACCATCCAAATGTAATCAGAGATATAATAAGTCTGAGTCCGCTGCATGGAGTTCCTACTAATAATGGCTGTGGCAAACCGTATGAATTTATTGTGTTTCCATATAGTGCTACATCATATCCAGAAATTATAAGCATCTTATGAGCTACATAAGTAGATATAAGCATAAACCTTGCAGTCAGACTATCAAGCATCCAGTCTGCTATAGGTATCATTGTTATTAAAAACATCAGAGGCATAAATAGAATCTTAAACATTCTAAAGCCTAATAGCATCAACACCGCTCCAAACAAACCAAAGAAAAATGTAAACATATACATAATTCTTAACTCAAGAAGCAACGCCATAGAATGAACAGGAAATGCAATCAGCATTAATATCAATCCAATCCAAGTTGGCTTAATAGGAGTCTCAGCAAGCTTTTGCCTATTTATCCATATCATAAATATTACTATAAGAGGCACCAAAGGACCATGAGAATAATAACTGTCATCCACAAACCAAATATTCACCCAGTCTTTTATCATGGGCCACTGGGCAAACAGCAAAAGAATAAATATCAGCACAAGGTGCCAATATTGTTTCAAATATCCTAATATTCCATCACCTCTCGGTGTTGTCGCGGTCTTTGCATTTTCAGGGGTTGACGACATATAAGCCTCCAAATTAATGACAACAAATATTTATATATACAATATTATGGTGAAACAAAGATAATAGTTAAGAGACTATTTCATATATTTGATTCTAATACGAAAATCCCGTCTGTTATTGTTCCATTGAAATTGATATGATTCTAGCCTTTTTTATGTCATAAAACAGCATCATTTATAATAATGGAAATTTTAAAAAATGGTCGGGGTGGTGAGATTCGAACTCACGACTTCCAGTTCCCAAAACTGGCGCGCTAACCAAGCTGCGCTACACCCCGTGGGGATTATTATTATAACACCATTTATATTTAAGGTAAATACAAACTACTGCAAAAATACAAAATTTTTGCAAAAAATGCCTAATCCCCTTTCTATACACTCCCTTAATTTTTAGTCAAAATGCTTAAAGTTTGAAAGATAATCTTTATTTGCCTCAAACATTTCTCTCACCATTGATTTTATCTCACTCAGAGTTAACACCGCACTAGTCAATGGGTCATAGTAACAAGCATAATAAATCTTGCTTGGATCACTATCCAAAAATGCTTCAACTGCCAACTCTTCTGTCTGTGCAGTATGACTATTCAGCAGTGCAAGTTGTGGAGGTAATTTCCCAACTTTTAATGGATCAATTCCTCTTTTTGATGCTATCACAGGCACTTCCACACAGCATCCTTCTGGCAAATTATCTATCAAACCAAAGTTTCTCACATTCCCATTGAACTCAAAAAGCTGTCCATCTCCTATTGTTGCATTAAAAATTGAAGATGCATACTCCAGCCCCCTATTAAGGTCAATAGGCTGTTCCAACTCAAACTTTATATCATCTCTCCAACAGTTCTCTTTATGCAAATAATGATTCACAATAAAGGCATATCCACCCGGATTCCAACTATCTTTCATATTGCAAAACTTATCCAGCAGGTCAGCTCTCTTTCTATACCATGGTACATACTCAGACACATGCCCACTAGATTCTGTCCCATAATACCCCAAATGGAAAAACATATCATTTTTCACAATTTCAATATCATAAATTTCACGTTTGTTTTCAATTGCTTTTCTAATTAAAGGGTATGCATCTTTTCCATTCCATTCAAATTTTAAGTACCATGCCTGATGATTTATACCAGCACAAAAATAGGTAATTTCCTCCATCGGAGCCCCAATCCATTTTGCCAACATCAAAGCATCACCCTGAACACTATGACACAATCCAGTTACTTTTGCCTTTGATTTTGTTTGCATTGTTCTGCAAAGCATTGCCATCGGATTGGTATAATTAAGCACTATAGCATCAGGACAATATCTCTCAACATCTAAAATAATATCCAGCATCACAGGTGCAGTTCTTAAAAATCTAAAAATACCAGATGGTCCTCTAGTATCACCAATATTGATATTCACTCCATATTTCATAGGTATCTCAACATCATGCCTAAATACCTGCACCCCACCCTGCAAAATTGTAATCACCACTCCATCAGCATCTTTTAATGCCTCAGCTCTATTTAATGTAGCAGTTACTTTTGCAGGATAATTCCCTGCAGCTATTATTCTATCAACCGCAGTTTTTATAAAGGATAATCTTTCTTCATCAATATCCATCAAAGCAATTTCACAATCACAAAGAGCAGGAAATGTAAGAATATCTCTCACTAAATCTCTTGTGAATCCAAAACTGCCAGCACCAATAAAAGCAATTTTTTTCATATATATCTTCCAACTAGTTTCAAATTAATAAATATCAGAAATCAAAATATATAGGTG
>JBDNDK010000023.1:0-20778 GCA_046719185.1 Armatimonadota bacterium | reverse complement strand
ATCAATAAAGCAAAACAAAGAACTACTTGCTGGCATAGATTTATACTACACATTTGTTAATAACAAGCAACTAGGTCCTGCTAATATATCATACTGCTGTGAATATGGAGCTCAGATATTAAATCAAGTTGCTAGCAGTGTGCCTATTTCTTTTGAATTTCAGGCTGGTGCACCAAATGAGCTTGAGTATGAGTTATATGGTCCAAATATTTATATATGGGCTATGTGGGCATTATTATGTGGATATAGAGGCTTAAATTTATATGTGCTTGCAGGTGGTAAAAATTTGCCTAGAGTCGGAGCTGAAGGTACTACTTATGATTATCAAGCTCCAATAGACACAAACGGCAACTTGAGAGAAACATATTTTGGTTTCAAATCTGCATTTGATGATTTGCAAGATTTACAGTGGCTTGCTGATTCAAACAGAATATTTGATTTAGCAGTTGGTATTTTTCACATTCATCCATACAGAGATAATCCTACAAGACAGCTTTTTGAATATTTCTTCAGGACAGGATACTCAGCAAAAGCAATCTTGATAGATAATTTGCAGTTAGATTTTTCAATGCCTATATGGATAGCCTCAGAAAAGGTGATGAGCAGAGAGAATCAGGAAAAGCTTTATAGCTTTGTATTGACCGGTGGAACTCTCATAATAAGTGGTCAATTGCCATCAGAAGATACAAATCACTTGCCTTGCAACATACTCTCAGAAGGCGTGGGAGTGGTGCAGAAGGAACATACTCCATCAGTGATATTGAATGATGGTATGGAAACAATAATGAGTGCAGGATATATTTTAGAATCTGATTTTTGGGATGAAGTAATAGAAAAAAGAGCTGATGGAAAACCTGCAATCACAATCAAAAAAGTTGGTAATGGAACAGTTGTATTTTTGCCTTTTGAAGTGAAGTTTTCAACCAAAGCTCAGCTTGAGTTATTTAAAAAAGTTTTGCAGAGAGTTGGAGTAAGCCAAATATCAAAATTTTCAAAAATTAGAGTGATTGTTCTTGAGGATAATACTGGAAAAGCTCATTGGTGTGCATTAAACTACACACCGGAAACCATCTATGAAAAAGCAGAGATTTCCGGTGTTGAAATTGAGCTTAATATGAAACCATTTTCTGTTGAAACTGGTGTTTTATAAAATTAGATAGGGCAAGTAAGGTCAAATTTTTGCACGATTGCAGTTTTTATGATTGCTGCTGCATTATCAATTGTAAACCTGTCCATCCATATTTGAAGGTCAAATATTTCATTATTTGCTCTTTGCTTACCAAATGTCTTGATTAAAAAAGTTTTTCTTTCTTTATCTGATATCCTGATTTTAGCTTTAGCATCTTCAGGATCCATATTTTCAAATTTCACCATATTATTGATTCTATGCTCTTCTGATGCATCAATTCTAACATGAAGAGCATCTGGAAGCATTAAATTTGCACCTCTGCCTAAAATAATAGCATTTCCAAGTGTTCCAATGGAGGCAATGGCTTTTGCAAGATGTTTAGCATATACAAAGCTTGTCATTTCATGATCACCCATAGCAGCTCTAGCTATCATTTCAAGCTCTGATATAGTTTTTTCATCAAAGCTTTCTACCACTTTTCTGGATACATTGGCATCTTCAGCAATAGCATCAAGCAAATCTTTTGACCAATAGCTCCATCCAAGTTCATCTGCTAATTTTTGTGCAATCACTCTTGCACCAGAACCCATTGTTCTAGATATTGTAACCACAGGATTTGTGCAGGTGATACCTTTTTCAATTTCTCTTTGTCTTGCAATTTCAGATCTGTGAACTTGCTGGCTCACCATTTCTTCTATATATCTGGGCATTTTTTTATCCTCCATTAGTTACTGTTTATTATGTTTATCTACATCCCCCTCTTTCACTTCGTTCAAGAGCCCCCTTCAAAGGGGGAATTATTTTAGCTTTCTCTTTGTTCAAGTGCCTCTTCAAAGAGGAAATATGCAAACAATCATTATATCTATTCCCCCTTATAAAGGGGGTGAGACGAAGGCTCATGGGATGTACATAAAAATCTTACTTCTAATTTAAGTTATTGGCTGTTTGAGTATTAATTCTTCAGTAAATATACCTTTTCCTTGTTATCATTATACCCTTAGAAAGAAAAAAGCTAATAAGATATTGAACCCAAACAGGAAAAGTAGCACCATGTGATAGAATAATAATAAACTACAAATGTATTTTATGAGGCTTATATATGGCAACTTATGATTTTTCCACTGGTCTTGATCCTCTTGATGATGTTCTGCATGGCTTAAGAAAAGGTGATAATGTAGTTTGGCAGGTTGATGACCTTGATGACTATATATATTTTGTAGAACCATTGGCAAAAAGAGCTCTTGAGCAAAAAAGAAATCTCACATATTTTAGGTTTGCTCCTCATAAACCAGTGCTCAATCCAATGGAAGGACTAGAAATAATTGAAATTGATGCATCTAGAGGGTTTGATTATTTCAGTAGTCAAATGCACCATATCATAGATAGAAATGGTCTTGAAGCATATTATGTGCTAGATAGCATCTCGTATCTAGTTGAAAAATGGGCTACTGATGAATTATTAGCAAACTTCTTCCAAGTAACCTGTCCATATCTTTTTGAATTAGACACTATCACATATTTTGCTCTTGCAAGAGGAAAACATTCTCATAATGCCGTTGCCAGAATTAGAGATACCACTCAGATATTGATTGATGTTTATACCATTGATGATAAAAAATATATTCATCCACTAAAAGTTTGGGATAGGTATTCACCTCAAATGTTTATGCCTCATGTGTTAAAAGGTGAAGAGTTTGTGCCTGTGATTCAGAGTGGATATGCAGCTCAAATTTCCACTGTTGCTCAGAGAAATCCACTTAAGCATAATGCAGAATCCATAGCACCATGGGAAAGTGTGTATGATAAGCTTTTAGATAAAATCTCAAACATATCTATGCAAGATTATGATAACCCAGAGCTTAAAGCTCTTAAATATGAGCTATGCAGAATGCTCTTTGGCAATGATGCTGAAATGCTTACTCTTGCTGATGAATATATGAGTCTTGAAGAGCTTTTTGCAATAAGAGAAAGAGTGGTAGGCTCTGGAAGAATTGGTGGTAAAGCTGCTGGAATGCTGGTGGCTAGAGCAATACTTGAGAATAAATTTATAGATTCAGATATACTCAACTCTTTTGAGGAACATGATTCTTTTTATATTGGCTCTGATGTATTCTTCACTTTCTTAGTTAGAAATAATCTTTTCAGAATGAGGCTAAAATTATCTAGGTCAACTAAAATATCACCAGAGGAATATGAGGAAGTGCAGGAAAGATTTCTAGCAGGCACTTTCCCTTCTCAGATAGTAGAACAATTCAGAAACTTGCTTGATTATTATGGGCAGGCACCTGTGATTGTGAGATCTAGCAGCTTGCTTGAGGATAGCTTTGGAAGTGCATTTGCAGGGAAATATGACAGCATTTTTTGTGCTAATCAAGGTGATCCTGAAACAAGACTCACTAATTTTATGAATGCATTAAAGCTTGTATATGCTAGTGCATTAAACCCTTCAGCTCTTCACTACAGAAGAAAAAGAGGCTTAGCTGAAAATGATGAGCAAATGGCAATACTTGTTCAGAGAGTATCTGGTCAGCCTAGAGGAAAGTGGTTTTATCCAACACTGGCAGGTGTAGCATTTTCAAGGAATTTATATGCTTGGAACAGCAGAATAGACCCTAAAAAAGGCATTATTAGACTTGTGTTTGGACTTGGCACTAGAGCAGTTGATAGAGTAGGTGGAGATTATCCAAGAATGATTGCAATCAGCCATCCCACACTAAGACCAGAAGTTGGAATGAAGATAGTTAAATACTCACAAAAACATGTTGATTTGCTAAACTTAGAGACCAACAAGCTGGAAACAATGCTCTTTGAAGATATAACAAATGAGAATAAATTATCCAATCTGCATCTGTTGGTTTCAACAGTAGATTCAGACAATGTTTCTGACTCTATCAGCAGACATATAGACACCTCAAAACCAATGGTTCTAACATTCAATAATCTAATCAAAAGAACTAAGTTTGTGAGTTTGATAGACAATATATTAACCACTCTTGAAGATGCCTATGGTCACCCTGTGGATACAGAATTTACAGCTTCCATTGATTCAGATGAAAATGTGAGAATAAATTTATTGCAATGCAGACCATTATGGCTTCCCGGTTCAACTGGAGTAGTTGAGGTACCTGAAAATATATCTGAAAAAGACACTATTTTTAAGTCAGAGAGAATGGTGAGTGGTGGAGTGGTTGATGGCATCACTCATGTTGTATATATCAATCCTCATCTTTACAATTCAAAAGAGTTTATTGATAAAAGAGGAATAATTGGCAGAATAGTAGGCAAAATAAATGACCATCCGTTAATTTCTAGCTCTCCTACTATGATGGTAGGACCGGGTAGATGGGGAAGCAACAACATAGACCTTGGAGTGAATGTTACATACTCTGATATAAATAACACTGTAGTGCTTGTGGAAGTGGCTTTAGAATCTGCAGGACAGCTTCCAGAGGTATCTTATGGCACACATTTCTTCTTGGATTTAGTGGAAGATCAGGTGATATACTTGGCTGTGTATCCAGATAACAAAGACAGCCTATTTAATGAAGATTTCTTTATGAAGTCAGAAAATTGCTTTAATGAATTTGTATCAGGTGTGCCTGAATTGGAGCCTCTTATAAAAGTTATTGATGTTAAAAAAGAAACAGGTAAGTTAATTAAAGTTGTAGCAGATCCTCAGGCAAGGAAAGCAGTTTGTTTTCTTGAATAGTTCTTTTTTAGGTTTGGAGGAATTATGATTATTTGGACACAAGCTTTTGATTTTGTATCAAAAGAAGGTGATGTGGTTATTTTTAACAATTGGAATGCAGCAGGGCATAGACTGGTTAAATTAAATAATAACTCAAAGCTAGTGTTTGATGTTGATATTAAAAATAGTCAGATTGCATCTATTGCTTTTCACTACAGGTTTGCTGGTGATAAAGATATAGAGCTAAATATAAAAACTGGAGATTATCTGCTTAATATAAATCTTTCACCAACTGATGGGAAACATTGGAAATGGATTGAGACAGAAAAAATACCTATATCAAGTGATATTCAAATAACCATAAGTAATAATCCTTTTGAGATTGAAACTGATGGTTTTTTTATTCACTCTGAAAAAATAAATCTGCCTGATAATGTGCATCAGTTGGATAGTTTAATTGGTGAAATTGAGAGACAAGATTTAGAAGACAGCATTGAAAAAATAGAAATAACAGATGTAAAAATATCAATTCCTGAGAATATAAATCCTATCTCAAGTCAAATAGCACAACAGCATAACTATGTAAAAGAATTGCTTTATAAACTTGCACAGAAACCATCTCCATCTATCCAGAAATTATTTTCTGTAGAACCAGGAACAGACTACAATTCAGACTATGTATGGCATTATCTTATGAAAGAAAACAGATGGGAGATGCCATATAAAGATTTAATAGGCTTTATCAATCCAAACTCAGATTTAGTTTATACATTTGATATAAGTTTTAATGATGTCAATGTATACAATCTATTCAATCCCTTTTTGCATATCACAGACACTTTAGCAGGCAATATAAAAATTAGTGATGAAATAAATTGTGAGATAACATTTAGATGTATCCATTCTGATTTACTGCTTACTTATATATCTTTTTCAAACAATTCAGATAATCTGGTTTCTTTTTCTATTGATGAGACTCTATCAAAAAGAAGCAACCTAAATCCACCAGAGCAAATATGGAAACTGGATGGGCAGAAGTATGGAAATGGAGTAACTACTACAGCCGGTAAAATATGTGGTGTTGCAAGTTCAAATAATTCAGCTGTTTGCTTGTATAGTGAATGGATAAGACAGAGAAATTTAGGCAAAAAACTTGCTGCAGTTTTAGCATCATCTGAAAATCATAATAGTATTCAAATGGTGAATAGTTCAGAATCATCTATAGACATTCAAGACCATGTAAAAAGAAATTTCAATGTTGAGATAAAACCTAAGTCCAAGAAAGTGATAGCTTTTGCATTTGCCTTGAGAAGGTTTTCTGAGAAAAATTGTTGGAATCCTGAAATCACACCAGAGCTTTATAAAGTTTCCTCTCAAGATTCTATTATAAATGAGCTTTTGAATAAATGCAGTGCTGTATTATCAGTGATCTCTTCTTATGATATATCAGAAAGTATAGAGCCCTATAAGAGTTTTCCAAATATTGACCTTCCAATTAAAACTTGGGAGGCTGATTTCTTATCTTGTATAGAGCTTCCAATTGCATCTACATTTAGCCCTTATGGAAATCTAAAAACACCATTTTATAATTTCTGCAGGGTGCATGCACATGAGCCCTTTGATTGGTGGAGCTATGGTATGCATTCACATGAAAGTTTGAGCACTCTATTTTTAAATATAGCTAACCCAAAATTATCTTCTGAATATCTTTTAGGACATATAGACCATCAAAGGGAAGATGGGAAATTACCTTATGGAGTTAGTCATACTATCAATCCTAGACTATCAACTGATGAGGCTACAGCTCCTTTGATTTATTGGGAGGCTTGGCAAAGTTACCTATGGTCTGGTGATAAAGAATTCCTTGAGAAAGCTTATCAATCTGGTAAGAAATGCATTAAATGGTGGCTTAAAACTAGAGACAGATGTGGAGAGGGACTTTGCCATTGGTTTAATTGCTCTTGGGAGAGTGTGAGAGATGATAATGATCTTGCCACTTGGCAGGCTACAGGTGGAGGACAATATCAGGAAGCATTAGACCTTAACTGTTATCTTTTTAATGAGCAAATAGTTCTCTCTGAAATGGCTGCAGAGCTTGGTTATTATGATAATTCAAAAGAATTTAGAGATGCAGCAAAAGATAGAGCTAAAAAGATAAATGCTTATATGTGGCATAGTGAAGATAACACATATTATGGGATTGGTGAAGTGATCCCAAGCTGGGCAAATGTGAAGGATATATCAACTATTATGCCTCTTTGGGCAGGTCTTGCACCAGCATTGCGATTTGAGTTTTTGGTAGAAGAATTATTTAATCCAGAAACACTAGGCACAGATTATGGTCCTCCAGTGCTTGCTAAAAATGAACCGGGATTCGGACCAGAAAAGCATTGGAGGGGTGCTAATTGGGTTGAAATGAGTATGTTTGCAATTTCAGGTCTTCAGAAATATGGATACTATTCAAAATCAGCTGAGCTTGCATATCAAAATACTAAAATGGTATTCTCCTGCCTTGAAAAATATGGGCATTTTAGGGAATATTTTAACTCAATCACTGGTGAAGGAACTGATTTAATAGATTATATCTGGTCTGCAATGCCTGCCTATTTTATTATCAATATTTTCTTTGGAATTATCCTTGAAAGAAAATTCCTTAAAATTATGCCTTCACTACCAAAAGATTGGATGAGTATTGATATATCAAACCTCAAAATTAGAGATAAAAGAATAAACTTGAGAGTAAAAAAAGAAAAGAATAGAGACATGACGTCTGTTATTGTTAATGATAAAAATATTAAGACAATACAAAATAGAGGTTTCAAAATAAAATGGGAAGGCATACCAAATATAATGGATGTTTTAATCCTTCAGCCTTTAGAAATTTCAGATAATCCATCTGCTCCTGATAGTGCTCCATCTAATTGGTCTAGAATTCCACCGCATAAATATCCAAATGATGATGAATTAGTGCAAACTGTAAAATCATTGATGAAACCAAAAGATACTTTGTTATAATCTTTGTAATGAAGCAATATTTTGATATAATTCCGTCTATTAGAATATAAAATGTTTTTAGTTCACAATAAATCGTAAAGGAAAAGTGTTATGAAAAAAATATTTCTTGTAGTTTTAGTTATGCTTGCCACTGTTTCTTATTGCAGTGCTGAAAACTTTTTAGATTTGTATCTAAATAATATAAAGCTTGATCAAAGTAATGTTTTGACAATGGAAAGACCAGACCAAGTGTTAAAGGGATATGATATTTCAAGTGGTCAATCATTGGGTCAGGTTTTTACCACTGGAGCTGATGTTACTGAGCTTACCGGAGTATGTGTTTTAACACCACACTGGGTTCCCAGTTGGTGTGATAATTGTGATTTGATATTAACTGTTTATGACGGTCCAGAGAAGAAAGAAAAGCTTGTAGAAAGCAGAATGAAAAAAGAATGGGCAGGCTGGGAAGATTTTAGAATGGTCTTTGAGTTTAGAATACCAGCTAAGCCTAACACACAATATTATTTTGAGCTAACTGTTGACGGCAATGGTCAGGTAGGACCTATATATGTATTTCCTCAGAATATGACACAGGAATATGGTGCTTATTTTAATGGACAGCCAATTAATGAGAGACTTGCTTTTGAAATATATGTGAGAAAAACTTTTGACAGAGATAAAGCTTATGCTGATCAGTTTGCATTATTGAATTTAGATTTTCCGGGTATGGAAAAGGTAAAAGCTGCTGTTGAAGCTAAAGACTGGGATAATGCAGCAAAAGCTTTAGTTGAATATTTTGAAGCTAAGCACAAGACTCCAAAAGATGAATGGTTAGCTGTAGAAAGAGATCCTAATTTTAATTCAGCTAAGGCAGACCTTGCTGTGCAGATGAAAGTTGAAGCAGAAGGTGGAAGAATTATAAGTCTTGGTCCTAATTGGAATCATCTTAGATGGTGGGATACAAGAGGTGGCGTAGGTCTTACCAGAGGTGGTTTGAGAGGTGTTTTGGCTGGTGCATATTTTCAAACAAAAGATGAGAAGTATGCAAAGGCATTTGTAGATATGATTAAGGCAGTGCTCATTAATCTTCCTCCTCCATTGAAATCCGGTGTTATTCCGGAAGGTGCTCAGAATATTCAACCTGTATTTAGAGGTGGATTATCAGGTGGTTCTATGTGGGCAGGATTATCTGCAGGTGCTAGACTTGGACATGCTTTTGCTTATTATGATTCTCCTGCTCAGTCTGATCATTTCACTTGGGATGTGAAAGCTGCATTTATTATGAATCTTGTAGATATGGCAGAACATATTTCTGTGCTAAAGGGTGATGGTAACTGGGAAGCTCAAATTAAAACAGGTATGATGGAAACTGCAGAAATGTTTCCTGAATTTAAGAGATCTGATGATTTCTTTATATTAGGTTTTGAGGGTGTTGTTAAGAATATGTGGGATACGCTAGCTCCAGATGGACCAACTGGAGAGTCAACTGGGTATCAGTTTATGATGCATAATAGGTTCTTGCATCTATTAAGGCTTGCTGATGAAAGAAACCTAAAAGTTGATAAAGAATTAAGAAACAGAGTAGAGAAGGCATTTGAGTTCCATATGCATATGACCCAACCTGATGGCTACACTCCTGCTTTTGGTGATGCTGGTAAGGATAATAATTCAGCCAGTATTTTAAAAGCTGCTGATTTTTTTAAAAGAGATGATATGAGATGGGTTGCAACAAATGGTGAGCAAGGCAAAATACCAAATGTTACATCTATTGAATTTCCATATTCAAAATATTATGTGATGAGGTCTGAATGGGGACCTAATGGAAACTTTATGGCACTTAAAAATGGCAGATATTCTTCACATGGTCATTTTGATTCACTTGGTTTTGTATTATATGCTGGAGAAAATGAAATATTTGTTGATCCTGCTGTTTATATATATGGAACACCAGAGACAAGAAGGCTGATGTCATCTGCAAACCATAACACTATAACTGTTGATGATAGAGACTTAAATAATGGTGGTGGATTGAATCAATTCTTTGCAGGAAAAAATGCAGACTTGTTTATTGGTGTTGGTCCAGATTATCAAGGACTCTCAAGCCATATATATCCTGTTAGAAGATTAGCATTTGTTAAGCCTAATTATTGGGTGATGTCTGATATTGTTAGAGGTGATGGTGAGAGAGAAGCAGCGGTTAGATTTGTATTCAATAATGATAAGAACACACTTGATAAAAGTACTAATATTGCTAGAACAACATACACAAAAGGTGGAAACCTTGCTGTGATTCCTGTGAATGCTAATAATATCTCTATTGTAATGGAAGAAGGTTTGAGCAGATATGGACATCCTGATCTTGCAAAAGTTCCAATTCTAAAGCAATCTGTAAAAAAATTGCTGCCTTCAGAATTTCACAATGTTCTCTACTCATATAATGGAGATTTTGCAAGTCCTAATATTACAAATATTTCACTTGGTGCAAATAGTGGACCTGAGGCATTTGGTGTGAGAATTGCATCTGGCAACAAAGCTGATTTAGTGCTGTTTACAAAAGACCAATCTGGCAGACTTGCTTGTGCTGAAGGCAATGTATCTTTTGTAGGTCAAGCTGCTGTTGTTAGATTAGAAAATAATAAATTATCTAATCTCACTTGGATGTGGGGAAGAAATCTCTACTTGAAGCTGTCTGGTAATAAACTGACAGATATTGTTGTAAGTCCAGTTTCTATTGCAAGTTTAGAGCTTATGTATAATGGCAATGAGCTTGTTGTTAATTCATCAAATGCAGTTTCAGGTTTGAAGATATTTGCCGGTGGTGCATCTACTTTAAGATTAAATGGAAAAGTTCAAACAAACTTAAAACCTGTTGATGGATATTTCTATCCCTATGGAACTCAGGTAGCAAATTATATAATAATTGACAATGAGTTTACTGGCTTTAATTCAACTGAGGGGCTTGTTGGCGGAATTGCTGGCGGCTCAACTCAGATGGGTTTTGCATATCATTGGAGTCATACATCACCGGGCAGAGCCGGCAAATATATATATGATATACCGAATGGAAAATATAGAGTTGAAGCCTATGTGCCTAAAACAAAAATTAATGTGATGGCTGAAGCTGCATTATACAGACTTTTTATTAATCCAAATTCAACATTCATTCCTGCTAAAGTTGAGGGTAATATAAAATCTTTTGAACACAATGCAGCTGAAGGAATTATTGAAATTAGAGTAGATCAGCAATCTGCTGCAGATAGCTGGGTGAATCTTGGAGTTTATGCTTTTTCAAATGGAAAGCTGGAGATTCAAGCAGATAATCCAACTAGAGGTCCTGTTGTTGTTGCTGATGCATTAAGACTTACAATATCAAATTAAAGAGAGTCTAAAAAATGATAATAAAACACTGGGTGGATGGATTATGACTAGAAAATTAGATGTTCCAAAACCCAGTGTTTTGCTTTCTGCAGATGCAATGGCAACAAGATTTGAAATTGCCATTTATGATAATGAAGATCCTACAAGATTAAGAGCTGCTGCTGAAAATGCTGTAAATGAAATATTATTAACAGATAAGCAATTAAACAGATTCAAAGCTGATAGTGATATATATTATATAAATTCTTTTGCAGACAAAAAACCTGTCAAAGTAGAACCTCAGCTATTTGAAATTCTTCTATTATGCAAACATATTTATGAACTCTCAAATGGTATGTATGACATCACAATCACACCTTTAATGAACTTATGGCTGATGAATATAAAAAACAACACCATTCCCAATGATGATCAGATAATAAAAGCAAGAGATAGAGTTGGAATGAGTAATATTGTATTTGATGAGAAGGCATACACAATAGAATTCATAAAAAATGGAATGATGATAGACCTTGGTTCTGTTGGCAAGGGTATTGCTATAGAAAGAGCAATAGAGGCACTATTGGAATCTGGAGTTAGAACAGCATTTATTCATGGAGGCACTAGCAGTGCATCTGCTATTGGAAATATTAAAGATTCAGAGGGTTTTAAGGTTGCAATCAGGAATCCATTCGATGAATGTAATGAGACTATAAAAATTGTTAGTTTGAATGATTCATCACTATCTGTATCAGCTTGCCATGGTAGATGTTTTGTAAACCAAGATGGAGTTTTTGGACATATTATAAACCCACTCACAGGTCAGCCCATTAAGGGTGCAAATTTATCTGCTGTTATAGGTGCATCACCAATAATATGTGAAGTTTTATCAACAGCATTATTAGCAGTTGGTGAGAGTTTTATAAATATTATCAGTGATGAGTTTACTGGATATTCAGGGTATATTGTTTAAGATGAGATATCACTTATGTCTTTTACCAACGGAGGTTTGTTTTGAAATATAGAGAGCTTTTTACAAGATATGATAATAATCCTATTATAACTTTCAAAGATATGCCTTATCCCTGCAATAGTGTTTTTAACCCTGGAGCTATCAAATATGGTGATGATGTTTTGCTATTGCTTAGAGTGGAGGCACTAGATGGTAGCAGTCATTTAACAGTTGCTAGAAGCAAAAACGGCATCACAGACTGGCAGATTGAAAGTAAGCCTTTTATGAGCAGAGAAGATGAGAAAAATCCTCATGAAGAGTTTGGAGTAGAAGACCCAAGAATTACATATTTGGCTGATTTAGATAAATATGTGATAGCCTATACAGCATATTCACCATTTGGTGCTGGAGTAGGGCTTGCTACAACCTCAGATTTTAAGAGTGTATATAGATTGGGATTGGTGCTTGCTCCAATAAACAAAGATGCTGCACTTTTCCCTAGAAAGATTGATGATAAGTATTGGATGCTGCACAGACCAGCAGCTGGAGATATTGAGCATATTTGGCTTACAGAATCCACTGATTTACTGCATTGGGGTAGGCCTTGGTGTGTGATAATGGAAAGAGGCGGACCTTGGTGGGATGGATATAAAGTGGGAGCTAATACAATCCCTATAGAAACCTCTGAAGGCTGGCTGATTTTATATCATGGAGTAAAACAATTCTCATCAGGACCAGTTTACAGAATGGGATTAGCATTATTAGACTTAGATGATCCTAGAAAATTGAAGGCAAGACTTCCATATTGGGTGCTTGGTCCTCAGGAATCTTATGAAACAAATGGAGAGGTGCCAAATGTGGTATTCCCATGTGGTCATGTGATGATGGATGATGAGCTTTGGATATATTATGGAGCTTCAGATACAAGTATATGCCTTGCCAAAGCAAAAGTAGATGAATTACTTGCGGCATTAGATGAATGCATGAAAAACGGCAACTGCTTGTATCATTAATTAGAAGTTAGAGGTAACAAGCAAGAGGTTACAGAAATTATTGTATTATTATATAATCACAACTAGGAGAAATTGTATTTATGTTGCAATCTATGGGAAATACTTCACTTAGAAATCTGGTTTATCAAAGAGACTGCAAAACCAAAAGAATATCAAGTTATGATCATTCTGGAGGCAATGAGGATTCAAGATTTATTGATCCTTGGCAGGAATATACACTTGCTGAGATTGATGGAGCAGGATGTATAGATCATATTTGGATTACAATATCTCATCCAGATTATTTTTATATGAGAAAACTCATTCTCAGAATGTATTGGGATGGAGCAACTGAGCCAAGTGTGGAGTGTCCTATAGGTGATTTTTTTGGAGTAGGGCATGCAAAGTGCAGGCATTTTGTATCAATGGCACTCAGCATGGTATCACATCCCACAAGAGTTCCAATTAATGCTGCTATGAATTGTTATTTCCCTATGCCTTTTTCAAAGAAAGCAGTTATCACTTTAACAAATGAAAGTGATTTCCCTTGCAGAAGACTCTATTATTATGTGGATTATGAAGAGCATAAATCTGTATCAGATGATGTGCTGAGATTTCATGCTTGGTGGAATAGAGAAGAAGACACTGGTGGACCTGGCAGGGAAGAAGAATCAAAACCTCATTACAATCTTGATGGTAAAGATAATTATTTAATATTAGATGCTGTAGGCAAGGGGCATTATGTTGGATGCAATGTATCTATTGATAATGTTGAAGGGGGCTGGCCTGGTGAGGGTGATGATATGATATTTATTGATTCAGACACTTGGCCTCCAAGTTTGCATGGCACCGGCACTGAAGATTATTTTTGTGCTGCTTGGGGATTTCCTAGTGGTGAATATGCAGGACCATATCATGGAGTTAGCTATCTTGAAGATCCAGACCATTATTTTGGCAAATTGACTGTTTACAGACATCATATAGAAGATCCCATAGTTTTTAATGAGAGGATAAGAGTTACATTTGAACATAGGCATGCAAATGTTGGCAAAGATGACTGGTCTAGTGTTGCTTATTGGTATCAGACTGTGCCTCATAAGCCTTTTCCAAAAATACTTCCGGCAGAAAAAAGATTACCCAGAATGACATATTCTGAGAAAGTTGCTTATGATATTGCTCTGGAGATTTGCAAAATTATAACTGAGAGAAAAAAGAATAATTTAATGAATGATGAAGATATGATGATGGCTTGGTGGAGAGTTGGAAAGGCACAAAGAGAATTGGCAATTGGCAATATTGATAAAGGAATTTCAGATTTGGAAGAATTTTTGAAATCACTTCTGAATAAATAATTTTTTTCAGGGAACAATAAAAATATAGCTTTCGTAATGCAGGATAAATGCAATTGAAAGAATAAATTAATTAGTGAGT
The DNA here is from genome assembly GCA_046719185.1 of Armatimonadota bacterium. Classification (GTDB taxonomy): domain Bacteria; phylum Armatimonadota; class UBA5829; order UBA5829; family UBA5829; genus JBDNDK01. Next base: position 6,235 of record JBDNDK010000023.1, on the reverse strand, counting down.
AATGTTTTTCTGAAAATACTTAATTTGGAGGAACCGCCCATGCCTAGTGCACAAATTCAGGACACCACTTTGAAACTTCTCGGAAAAGACCACCTTAAAGCTCTAGCAGTAAAAGCGTTCACAGAAGATTATCATGTATTGTTAGTTTGTGATATTGGAATTTGCAAAAGAAATCCCGAATGGAAAACATATCCAGAGGCTTTGGTTGAGGCGGATTTATTGACATCAGAAGATATTAAAAAGATTGAAGATGAAGATTTGCAATTAGTTGTTATTCCTTTCCATTCTTTACATATTGCAGAAGATGTTTACAGACAAATCCCTCATGCATCACATTTTGTGAGTGTGTATGTTGATGGTGAGCTTTATACCGGAGCTTGTGATTAACAGAATTTTACAATTTTGGTGGTGTTGAACCAATTAATATTTGGGAAAAAATATTATTAGAAAAATAAACCCCCGTAAATGTTATGTTGGGGGTTTGTTTTTGTCTGAAAAATATATAGTGAGGTATATAATATGCCAAAAGTTAAGGTAACTCATATAGAAAAACTTCTATTCAAGGCAGAGAATGAAAGCAAGTTGAGTAGTATTCTTGAGGCATCTGCTGCTCATGGTGGTGGAACAACTGGTCTTACTCCTATGGAGCATATTTTGGCTGCTTTAGGCGGGTGTTCTGGTATGGATGTGGTGTCTTTGTTAAAAAATAAACATCAGGACGTTACAGGATATGAAATAAACATATCAGGAGAACAGGCTGAGGACTATCCAAAAATATATACAAAGATAAATGTTGAACACATTATCAAAGGCAAAAATATTGATGAATCTGCTGTTAAATGGGCAATACAAGAATCTCATAGTAAATATTGTTCTGTGAATGCAATGCTCAAGGAAACAGCAGAGATTGAAGTGTCATATAAGATTATAAATGAATAAGTAATCAAATATTTCAAAAAACATCAATATATCATTGACCAATCAATGCAAAAATAATATAATTTCTAGTTGGGCACTATATGTGTTCATATATAATTTGTGTTAAAATAGCTATTGGATATTCCGATTTATTCATAGGACATATAATTCTCAAGAGGTGATTTCCCAATATTATGATATTCCCTGAAGCAGATAAATTAGAAAATTGGGGCAGTAGATATGGGCTTGTTACACTTGCTGCAAAAAGGGCAAAACAGCTCAAGGCAGGTGCTCATCCATTGATTCAAACAGATTCAAAAAACCCACTTACTATTGCTCTTGAAGAAATTGCAAGCGGTGCTATAAATACTGTGATTTCTGATAATGATCTTCCTAAGGTTGATCTTGATTCAAGAGTATCCCTTATTAGCTCATTCAGTTTTGGAGATGATTCTGATGAAATACTTACATTGTCCAGCACTGATGATGAAGAATGGGATGAGTTTGAAGATGAGGATTTGGATGAAATAGACGATGATGAAACTTCTGATGATGAAGATGATGCTGATGCAATACTAGCTGAGGATATTATTCCTGTTAAAAAGAAGGATGATGAGGAAGAAGATATTGAGATAGAAGATGTTGATGTTGATGCAGATGATATAAGTCTTGATGATATTGAAGAAGATATTGAAGAAGAGGAAGAGGATATATAATAAATAGCACATCTCTCAGCATTTTAAAATAATGCAAATAAAATTTAATTTGCAAAAATAAAAATATACACTCTGCCGAGGGAGGCTATTGCAACCCTCGGCTTTATAATTTAACTACTATGCGAATTGAAGATAACATGTCAAAACAAAAAGACTACTATCAAATATTGGGTGTTTCAGAGAACGCTACCACAGATGAAATAAAAAAAGCCTACAGAAGGCTTGCTAGAGAACATCATCCTGATGTAAACTCTGGCAATAAAGAATCTGAGGACCTTTTCAAAGAGATCAATGAAGCTTATCAGGTGCTTTCTGATCCTGACAAGAGACGAATTTATGATAGATATGGTCAGGCAGGATTTGATCCATCACATGGTTTTCATACATCTGGTGGAATGGGCGACTTTGGTGGTTTTGGTGATATATTTGACCTTTTCTTTGGAGGTGGAACTCAAACTCAGAGATACGCTAATGCACCTGAAAAGGGTCAAGATAGAAGAGTTGATGTTGAAATAACTTTGGAAGAAGCCTTCACTGGTGTTAAAAAAGAAATAAAATACACAAAACTGGATTATTGTGATACTTGTAAAGGCACTGGTGCTGAAGATGGTTCAGTGTTAGAGAGCTGCCCAGTGTGCAAGGGACATGGTCAGGTTAGACAGCAGCAGCAGAGTATATTTGGCACTCAGATTAGAATTACAACATGTCCTAATTGTGGAGGCACTGGTCAGATAAATAGACACCCATGCAAAAGCTGTGATGGTCATGGTAGAGGCAGAAGAACTGTTACTATGAGTGTTGATATTCCTGCTGGAATAGACTCTGGTATGAGAATAAGGCTTCCAAAGCAGGGTGATGCAGGCATCAATAGTGGACCTTATGGAGATTTGTATGTTGTTGTGCATGTAAAACAGCATAATTTCTTTGAAAGAAAAGGCAATGATTTATGGTGTGAAGTGCCTATTAGTTTTGCTCTTGCTGCATTGGGCGGCACTATAAAAGTTAAGACTATTGATGGTGAGGAAGAGCTTAATGTGCATCCGGGCACTCAGTTTGGAGAGGTTTATACATTAAGAGGCAAAGGAATGCCAGATCCTCAAAGACATACAAATGGACATTTGAATGTGATGCTTAAAGTGATGACTCCAACAAATCTCACCAGTGAAGAAAAAGAACTTCTCAAAAAATTTGCTGATATTAGGGGAGAGACTATAGAAGATGGTCATGGCAGAAGCTTTTTTGAAAGAGTAAAGGATGCACTAAACGGATTATGAGATGGGCAGAAATTACAGTTAACTCAGGTTTATTAAGCTCTGATGCTGTTTCAAATATATTTATAGAAGAAGGCTGTGGTGGAGCATCTGTGCATACTGGAGTCGGTGCTGAAGCTAATACTACTAAAGTTGTAGCATATCTTCCTGTTGATGATAGACTAGAAACAAGACTACAGTCTATTAAAGATAATATCAGAAAACTGCCTGAGTATGGTTTAGCTCTTGATAGTGATGAAATATCTGTAAAATGGGTTGAAGATGAAGACTGGGCAACTGCTTGGAAATCTTTTTTCAAACCTATAAAAATTGGCAAAATACTCATCAAACCAAGCTGGGAAGAATACACTTCTCAAGATGATGATATAGTAATAGAAATTGACCCAGGAATGGCATTTGGAACTGGCAATCATCCCACTACCCAGCTGTGCCTTTTAGCTATGCAGGATATTATAAAAGGTGGTGAAATCTTCCTTGATATGGGTGCTGGTTCTGGGATATTATCAATGGCTGCTGCCTACTTGGGAGCAGAGAAAATCTATGCTGTGGAAATAGATCCAATTGCTGTTGCTGCAATGAATAAAAATGTTTCAGAAGCTAACCTTGAAGACAAAATTGATGTTATTTTAGGCTCAAAACCAAATGAGATAAAAACACAAGTTGATATTATAATAGCTAATATCATTGCTGATGTTATCATACCAATGGCTGATGATTTTGCTGGTGTGATAAAAAATAACGGCATTCTTATTGTATCTGGTATAATAAATGACAGAGCAGATGAAGTGTCCAATGCTTTAGCTTCTGCTGGTTTTGAAGAACTAGATAGGCACTTTGATGGTGATTGGGTGCTGATAATTTCTAAAAAGTCAGAATAATATATGGCTCATCACAGATTCTACTATGACAACACATTTTCTGTAGGTGCTATCATTACAATTGATGGTGAGTTGTTTCATAGAATAACTAATGTTCTCAGACTTACTATAGATGACAATATCACACTCTTCAACTCTCAATCCATAGAGGTAAATGCAAAAATAGTTTTTATCAAGAGTAAAGCTTTGGATATAGAAATAACCTCATTTGTTGAATCATCAATTGAATCAAATATATCTATCAGTATTGCTTGTGCTTGGCTTAAGAGTGATAAAAATGAACTTGTTTGTCAGAAATGCACAGAATTAGGTGCTGCTAGGATAGCATATTTTACATCAGATAGATGTGTATCAAAACTAAAAAATGATGCAGCAATAAAAAAGCATGATAGGCTTGCAAAAATAGCACAGGAGGCTGCAGAGCAAAGCAAGAGAACGAAAGTTCCAAAGATTATTATTTATTCAGATTTAGATGATATGCTTTCTCAGATAGAAAAGGATATTTTGTGTGTTGCTTGCTTTGAAAATGAGAACAATTTAACATTTAAGACCGTATTAAAAGAGTATTCACCGGATAGACTGATGATAATCATTGGTCCTGAAGGTGGATTTACTGAAAGTGAGATAGAAAAATTTAGAAAAAACTCAATTAAGATAGTTAGCATTGGAAAAAGAATATTAAGAAGTGAGACATCTGCTATATCTGCTTGTGCTGCAGCTTTTTATGAGTTGGAAAGCTAAATAAGACATTTGTGGGTAAAATTATATTAAAGGATTATTGGTTTATTTGTTTAATTAAATATTAATAGTGGATTTTGATTTATGTATTGAACACTCTGCTGTTATAAGCAGACAAATTGAGGTTTCTTATAATAAATGGCAATTCAAAAAGATAAAGAATTAGGATTAAAACAATTAAGAGTTACAGATAATCTAAACCAGCTACTTGAAGTTATGCCTCCTCTTATTAAACAAAAGCTTGAAGAGCAGGAGGATGTTGAAGACCTCTTAGAGATAGTTCTTGACCTTGGCAGAGAGCCTGAAGCAAGATTCCCGCTTAGAGTGTTAAAATTGTCAGATGATGCTGTCACTAGTGATGACATTGATTATATTGTATCAAGAGTAGGGGATTTTGGAAAAGACAACAGAGCAGGCATAGAGAAAACTCTCCACAGAATATCTGCTATTAGAAATAGATCAGGAAAGATAATTGGTCTTACCTGCAGAATAGGCAGATCTGTTTATGGCACAATTGACATTATTAGAGATATTGTAGAAAGTGGAAAAAGCATACTAATGCTTGGTAGACCAGGTGTTGGAAAAACAACAAAGCTCAGGGAAGTGGCTAGGGTGTTATCTGATGAGTTCAAAAAGAGAGTAATAATTGTTGACACTTCAAATGAGATAGCTGGAGATGGAGATATACCTCATCCTGCAATTGGTCATGCCAGAAGAATGCAGGTTTCCACTCCAGATCAGCAGCATAATGTGATGATAGAAGCTGTTGAAAACCACATGCCTGAAGTGATTGTGATAGATGAAATTGGCACTGCAGAAGAAGCTTTTGCTGCAAGAACTATTGCAGAAAGAGGTGTGCAGCTTGTAGCAACTGCACATGGAAATTCTTTAGATAATTTAATGCAGAACCCAACACTATCAGACTTGATTGGTGGAATACAGACAGTTACTCTTTCTGATGAAGAAGCTAAAAGAAGAGGCACACAAAAATCTGTTCTGGAAAGAAAAGCACCTCCAACTTTTGATGTCTTAATTGAAATTATGGACATGGATAAGCTGGCAATACATTTGGATGTTGCAAATGTTGTAGATAAAATGCTTAGAAATATAATAGTGAGACCAGAAATCAGAGTGAGAAACACTGAAGGTGAGGTGCATATTGTTCAGCATGGTGAGCAGTCTGAACACCATGAACATGAAAGAAAACTCAAGTTTGAACAAGACCAGCCTATTGCTCATGATAGACCGATGCCGGAGATAGTGAAAGTTTTTCCTTATGGAGTGAGTAGAAACAGATTAGAAAGATCAATAAAAGAGCTTAGGGTGCCTGCTTATATTACCAAAGATATAAAAGAAGCAAATGCTGTGATAACGCTCAAAACACATGAAAAAAAGAATGTAACAATGCTTGCTGAGGCAAAAAAAAGAGGCATTCCTGTAGAAGTGGTGAGAAGCAATACTTATGCTCAAATTGCATCTGCTATGAGAGAAATATTTGATCTTGGTGATAGTACACCGGAAGAGCTTGCCATTCAGGAAGCTGAAGAAGCTATAAAGGCATTGATAGAAAATGGAGAAACACAAGAACTGAGACCTCAGTCAAGCTTTATTAGAAGACTGCAGCATCAGCTTGTTAGCAGTTATGGGCTAACCTCTGAGAGTGTTGGCACTGAACCTTATAGATATGTGAGAATACTTAATAAATGACAGATAG
>JBDNDK010000229.1:0-3448 GCA_046719185.1 Armatimonadota bacterium | reverse complement strand
GATCTCTCTAATTAAATTCAAGTTAGCCACATTTCTTTCAGAGACTGGAGAATTTGAAAAAGCTATTGATATGTTTAGAGAAATAGCAACTAACTCTCCAAACACTCCAGAGGCAGAAATGTCTATTATTAAAAAAGCATTTATAGAAATGGAAGAGCTTAATAAACCAATAAAAGCCGCAGAGACACTAAAGAGCTTTATGGAAAAGTATCCAAATAGTGATTGGCTTTTTTATGCATTTGACATAAAAAGAAAAGCAGATTTGATGGCATCACAAAGCATTGATATTGCCTAAAAAACAAACTAGCAAAACGCATCATTTTTATATCATTTATATTTAATATAACATAAGATAAAAATAATATTTCTAGATAAAGCACTGTAATAAATGGTATGAATCCCAATATGTTCACAAGCAAAATTGTCAAAATATGCATTATCTGACATTTATTGACATCACTTATGACAATGTCATATTTTTTATAAAGCATACAACACAGTCATACTTATGTTTTTTATAAATAATGATATAATACCATTTACTAATCACATATAACATTATATATCTTGATATTTCTTAATTATGTCATAGTTCAAACACTATAACAAATATATTATCTATTATTGTGAACTAAACCTGTTACTTTGGAGAAATTAATGTTAAATATTTCAGGACAAAAAGATCCTATTATTAAGCTTATAAGAGATCTTCAAAAAGAAGAAGGAAGAATAAATAAAAGACTCTATTTCTGTGAAGGAAATGAACTAGTAAAGAGAGCTTTTACTTTTGGACAACTGCCAGAATATGTGATTATAACAGAAAAATATACTTCAATAAATGAAAGTTTAGATATTGTGAGTCTAGCTGACTCTGCTAATGTGCCAATTTATTTATGCTCTGAAGGTTTGCTCAATAAAATATTAAACTCAAAACCAACTCCGGAATGCATAGCAGTATTAAAAAGACAAACTTCATCATTAGATGATATTTTATCTGTAGAAAACCCATTTATTATGATGGTTGAAAATTGTGAAAATCAGGACAATCTTGGTATGCTGCTGAGAACTACAGATGCAGTTGGTGTGTCATCTGTCTTGCTTTCTGGTGATACAGTTGACCCATTTTCAAGAAGAGTTGTAAGAGGCTCAAGAGGTGCTGTTTACACTGTTCCAATATGCATCCATAAAAACACATCAGATTGCATTAAGCAGGCAAAAACAAAGGATATTCAGATAATTGCCACATCTGCAAATACAGAAACTTTTTACACTTCTATAGATTTCACAAAACCATCTATAATAGTAGTTGGAAATGAACATACTGGCATTAGTGAAGAAGTTAGAAACACTGCTGATAAGACAGTAAAAATCCCTATGCTTGGAAAAATCAACTCACTAAATATAGCAGTTGCTGCCAGCATTATGATGTATGAAGTAGTTAGACAAAGAAAAAAATAAAATTTATTCTTTCTTTTTAATTTTTTCTTTAATTATTTTTCTGAACTCTTTTTCAGATATCCCAAGATGGAATGCTTCTGTAGAAAGGTCATTCAATTTTTTTATTATTATTGACTCTGCCTGAGCTCTATCAACAGGTGTAGTTTTAATTTCTGCAACTTTTGCTCTTTGTCCTAATCTTAGAACTATCACTTGTTGTTCTCTAAGTTTTTGATATGCCTTATGGATGGTATGGATATTCACTCCAATACTTTTTGATAAATCTCTAACACTTGGGAGTTCATCACCAGGCTTCAGCTCACCAGTATGTATATGCTCTTTTATTTGACTGATAATTTGCTGATAGATAGGGCTGTCATCAAGTTCATTTATTGTAATTTTCATCAAATCACCTCACAACCATTATAGAACATATATAACATGATATAACCTTTATGTCAATCAAAAATGCATTAAAATTTTGTATCATTTACATAAAATTTTTATAACATTATCTGCAAAGTTGGTATCAACTCATTTATAGTACTATATTTGCAATCTCAACACATAAAACAAACTGATAATATTTATTCTTCCTTGACTAAACTGACAGTGATACATATAATTTACACTGATGTGAGATAGTTTCTTAAATACTTATGTATATGGTGTTTGTTGTTGCCAACTGATCTTCAACCATTGATTAATATAGGCATTGATATCATAAAGCTAATTGCTGTAGCAGTTATTGTATTGCTCTTTATGATGGTGGCAGTGCTGTATATTATTTTAAAGCTCAGATGGGTGATTGGAAGAATACAATCAAGATTGGGACCAAACAGAACTGGTCCTTGGGGTGTAGCTCAAACAGTAGCTGATGCTCTGAAATTATTCCAAAAAGAAGATATAATCCCATGTGGAGCTGACAGATGGCTTTTTACTATTGCTCCAGCTCTTGTTTTTATTCCTGCATATTTAGTATATATAGTAATACCTTTTGGCAAAGGTCTTACCCCTCAAAATCTCAATGTCGGAATTATATACTTTACTGCAATATCCAGTATTGGGGTGATTGGGATAATTGTTGCAGGTTGGGCATCTAATAATAAGTGGTCACTTCTTGGAGCTTTCAGAGGTGCTGCTCAGATGATAGCATATGAAGTGCCTATTATTCTGTCTGTTTGCATTCCTGTTGCTATGGCAGGTTCACTTGATTTGAATGTGATTGTAAACTCTCAGGCTGGAAATATTTGGGATTGGAATCTTTTTCAGTTTACTGGTTATCCTATGATACCCATTGCTTTTTTAATATTACTTATTTGCAGCCTTGCTGAAATAAATGTAACCCCATTTGATATTATGGAAGCTGAGTCTGAACTTGTAGCAGGTTTTAACACTGAATACTCTGGAATGAAGTTTGCTTTGTTTTTCCTGGCTGAATTTGCAGCTAGCTTTACTATTTCTGCAATTATTGTCACTCTTTTCTTGGGTGGATACAATCCTCCACTACATATTCTAGGTGGGCAGCTTGAAGGCTGGTTAGCATCGTTAGTTTCATTGATGTGGTTTATGACAAAATGTTGGCTGATGGTAATATTTATTATGTGGATCAGAAGTACACTTCCTAGAGTTAGAATAGACCAGCTTCTCAACTTGAGTTGGAAAGCAATGATACCAGTATCATTAATGAATCTATTGCTAACCGGTGTTTATGTTATATACTGGATGCCTAAATGATTGTAAAAACAATAAAAACTATTATAAATCTATTTGTGAGCATTGGTAAGGGATTAAAAGTAACTTTGTATAACTGGAGTATTCTAAGACCAGGTGTTACTGAGCTTTATCCTGAGCAGAAACCAAAGCTCCCTGAGGCTTTCAGAGGAATGCCGGTTCTTATCTGCAATCCAGAAACAGGACAAAGGCAATGTGTGGCTTGTGGAGCATGTTCCAGAATCTGTCCTGAACAGATAATAACTGTTGAGGCAGATGCTAGTGATCCAAAAAATAG
>JBDNDK010000228.1:0-3457 GCA_046719185.1 Armatimonadota bacterium | reverse complement strand
ATCCTCCATGATAATTTTTATATTCTTATATCATAATATTATTAGCATAATATTAAATATCTATTTATGATATTTCACAAGGCAAAAGTATCACAAAGCAAGCACCTTTACCAGGTATTCCTGTTTCAAATATCAATCCTTGATGAGCTTCAATAATTCCTTTTACAATAGACAATCCAAGTCCCATACCTTTTGCTCTGAGTGTAAAAAATGGAGCAAATATTTTTGGCTTGTCTTCAAGTTCAACACCAGGACCAGTATCTTCAAATTTTAATTGAATATATGTACCAGATCTGTGGGCTCTGCTTAGTAAAGGCTGGCTTAATTCAGTAACTGTTTCAGCTTTTATTTTTATGATGCCTCCATCAGGCATAAAGTTCGCTGAATTCTCCATTAATTCTGTAAAAGCTCTTTTTAATTTTTTGGGATCTGCCATTATCTTTTGGCTGCAGTCATTCAAATTAAGTTCCAATTTAATGTCTGATCTTCTTGGAAATCCCTCATCAATAGATTCTTTTACAAGACTGCATATATCAATTTCCTCTTTATTCAGCTGTGTTGCTTTCATAAATTCTCTAAACTCATCAAGTATCTCTTCAAGTAAAAAAATTCCATTTTTTACACTATCACATAATTTTAGAGTTTCATTAGCTTCACAAGGTTTATTCTTCAAAAGATATTCTAATTCATTAATATCGCCTTTTATTGCAAATACTCTATTTCCAATCATATGAGCAGATCTTGCAGACATTTCGCCCCAAGCTGCCATTCTTTCTGTGCTCAATAATTTATCTACTAATCTTGCATTATCTAAAGCTATACCTAACTGTGCTGCAATAGCCGACAAAATTCTTTCATCATCTTCAGTAAAGTCAACAGGAAACCATTTATATGGACTTTTCTTTCTTTGAACTCTTAATACACCAACTACACCTTCTCTATTCAATATAGGAACCGCCATAAATGCTGCCACATCACTTGAAGGTAGTTCTTCATATCTTCCTTTCCATCTAGGGTCACTAGGTGGATCTATAATTCTAACAGCCTTTTGGTTTTCTGCTACCCATCCTGTTAATCCATCTCCAAAATGATATGCTGCTTCACCAATTTTTTTACTTAATGGTCCTCTAGAAGCTCTAAGTACAAGTTTTCCTGTTACTTGATCAAGTATAAATAATGAGCAATCTTCAAATTTTAATGCATCAGCTGCTACATCTATTACTTTCTGAAGAATAATTCTAGTTTCTGAAAAATCACCCAATTGTTTTCCTATTTGAATCAATGCTGCTTCTCTTGCTCGGTGATCAGAAATAGAGATTTCAAGAGTTGCAAGATCTGCAAGTCCTATTAAAACAGCCTCATCCATATCATCAAAAGCATTTTCTTCAGTGCTTTCAATATTTATAACGCCTCTTGTTCTATTGCATCCATCTACTAGAGGCACAGCAACTTCACTTCTAACATCATCAAAAAACCGCATATAATAGGGATCTTCTAATACATTGCCGGTTCTATATGCTTTTCCAGTAGCAGCCACTTGGCTTGTGATGCCTTTTCCTGTTTCTTCTGAAACTTTTAATCTTTTCAATCTTTTTTCTTCAGTCCAGATTTTGCCTGCAGTATATCTTACATCCAGCTCACCTCTGTCATGGTCAGCTATAGCAAGGAAACCTCTATCACCATTAACAAGCCTCATTCCTTCTTCAAGGATATATTGCAAAACTTCATCAATAGAATCTAGAGTTACAATGATTTTACTTACATCACTCAAAACACAAAACTTAGCTTCATTCATATTAATAATCCATTTATTTGATAATAAGTTTCAAATGAAGTATACCAAACACAAATAACTAATAACAAATTTAATTATCAGCAAGGAAAATGTGATTTGACCATTGAATACTCAGAAGGATATAATTACTCGGATGTAGAATAAAATAATGCATAGGTGATTAAAGTTGGTTTTAAAAATGGCATTGCCTAAAGGCAGTCTTCAGGAAGCAACATTCAACTTGTTTAAAAAAGCTGGTTGGGTGTTTCATGTAAACAGCAGATCATACAATCCTAGTGTTGATGATCAAGAAATAGAAGTAACACTTTTGAGAGCACAAGAAATAGCAAGATATGTTGAAGCTGGCATTCTTGATGTTGGTATTACAGGATACGATAATATTCAAGAGTGCAATGCTGATGTGCAAGAAGTTTGTGAATTACTATATTCAAAGGCAACTCATAAGCCATACAGATGGGTGCTTGCTGTACCAAAAGGTTCTAATATTAGAGGACCAAAAGATTTAGAGGGAAAAAGAGTTGCTACTGAACTTGTAAATGTAACAAAAAGATATTTTGAAAAAAACAATGTAAATGTGGATGTTGAGTTTTCATGGGGTGCTACTGAAGTTAAAGTACCTGAATTAGTTGATGCAATTGTAGAAGGCACTGAAACAGGATCCACGCTCAAAGCTCATGGTCTTGAAATAATTGATGAGCTTTTGCAGTCAACAACAAGATTTATTTGCAACAAACAATCTTGGCAGGATCCTTGGAAAAGACAAAAAATAGAAAATATTGCTATGATGCTAAAAGCTGCTCTTGAGGCTGAAAACTTGGTGGGACTAAAAATGAATATACCTGCTGAAAAAAAAGATGATGTATTATCACAACTACCTGCTTTAAAGATGCCGACTATATCTACACTTGCTGACACTAATTGGCTTGCTGCCGAAATAATAGTTGAAGAAAATGCTGTAAGGGAACTTATACCTAAGCTTAAAAGAGCTGGAGCTGAAGGTATAGTTGAATATCCTTTGAATAAGGTAATCTATTGATTTGATTGCAAGACTAAATGGAGAACTTGTTGCTATTGAGGCCGACTCTGTAATATTGGATGTTAATGGAGTCGGCTATAAAACTTGCCTGCCTTTATCAACAATAGCCGAATTACCACCACTTGGAAGCAGGCTTATACTACTGATTTCCACAGTAGTCAAGGAAGACTCTATTTCTTTATATGGTTTTATTGATGAAGATCAAAAAACTTTATTTAATCTTCTTACAAATGTAAACGGAGTTGGACCTAGAGTTGCAATGAACATTTTATCTGTTTTACCAGTCGAAAAGATAATAAATGCTATTTCAAACGATTCTTATATTGAATTAAATCAAGTTCCGGGTGTTGGTGTAAAAACAGCACAAAAAATTGTAATCGAACTCAAAGACAAAATAGTTAACCTAAAATGGTCTAAGACTTTGGAAAAACTTCATAATAATGAATCTTTAATATTAAATGATGTTGTAAGTGGACTTATTGCACTTGGTTATAATTCAAAAGATGCAAAAAAAGCAGCAGAACAAGCTGCTGATAAATGTGTTGATAGAACAGATACTGGTGAAATATTAAAGCAGGCACTTCAGCTTCTTTCAAAAGGTTAAAAAAATGGACTTTGAGGAAAGA
>JBDNDK010000227.1:0-3468 GCA_046719185.1 Armatimonadota bacterium | reverse complement strand
CATTATGAAACTTGAAAAAAGCAGTTCTAACTGAAAAAGTCCCACACCAAGTATTAGTCCAAGAATCATTGTAAAGCCTATGGTCATATCATTTACTTTATTTGTCTTTTTGTTATTTTTTTCTTGTTGCAAATTGTTAATTTCTTGATTATCTAATTCTGTTTCATTTTTACCTTCTTGCTGGGCAACATCTTCCATAGCTATGTCGGCAGAAAACTTAAGAGCTTTGATACCAAGCGTCATTGCATCTATTAATGCAAGTGTTCCTCTCAAAATTGGTTTGTTCAGAAACTTGAATTTACCTAGGATTGATTCAAGATTTTCATTTGTAGATACTATCTCCCCATTAGCCTTTCTCACAGAAACAGCAAAAGATTTTGGGCCTCTCATCATAACCCCTTCAATTACTGCTTGACCACCGTAGTAAAATGGTTTTTTCTTTTCTTTCAAATTATTCACCTTATCCTAAAAACAATGAGATGATATATATAAAGAATAAAGCGTTTTGATGTCATATTTTATGAAAAACAAAACGCTTTTTTATTTTAACTATTCAGCTGCCTCTTCTTTGCTATTATTCATGCCATACTTAGCCATAAATTTTTCTACTCTTCCTTCTGTATCAACAAGTTTTTGCTTTCCAGTGAAGAATGGATGGCAAGCAGAACAAATTTCTACTTTTATATCTTCTTTAGATGTTGACCTTGTTTCAAATTCATATCCGCAAGCACAAGATACTTTTCTTTTTTCATATTTAGGATGTATATTAGCTTTCATATAATTACCTTTCCTCATTTGGTAGAATTTTATAATAATACACTTTTTAATATGTTGTAATTATAACATTTAAGCTTATTTTATTCAATAAAATATGTAAATCCGATAAATTATCCTTATATGTTTTTTGCCATAAATACTTATTTTATGATATTCTTTATAGGTCTTAGGAGGGAAATAAATTGTCTTGTGATATTAATATTTGTAGAAGATGTATATTAAACTTAACACCATATGTCCCTGGAAAACCAATTGAAGAAGTAAAAAGAGAACTAGGGATTGATGACATAGTAAAATTAGCTTCAAATGAAAATCCTTTAGGTCCTTCTCCTAAAGCTATTGAAGCAATAACAAATGCATTACCAGATATTGGTCTATATCCTGAGGGCAGTTGTTTTGAACTCAGAAATGCTGTAGCTAAATATTTGAATGTAGATAATAATATGCTGATATTTGGAGCTGGTGCCGATGAGGTGATTCATTTTATTGGAATAGCACTTCTTGAAGAAGGTGATGAAATTGTCCAAGCTGACCCTACTTTTGTGCAGTATAAAGCAGCAGCCACTTTAATGGATTGTCCCACAATATCTGTTCCTCTAAAAAATTGGACTACAGACCTAGATGGAATGTTATCAAAAGTAAATGAAAAAACAAAATTATTTTTTATAACAAATCCTAATAATCCTACTGGAACTATTGTTGATCCTGATAGTGTGCAAAAAGTTTTAGAATCTCTTCCAGAAAGATGCTTGTTGATACTAGATGAAGCATATTATGAATATGTTGATGATCCGGGATATAGTAGAGCTATAGAATGGATAAAAGAAGATAAAAATGTAATTGCATTAAGAACATTCTCAAAGATATATGCACTTGCTGGTCTTAGAATAGGTTATGGAATTGCACCAAAGAGAATAATTGATCATCTTGAAAGGGTAAGAGGACCATTTAATGTCAGCAGCATTGCACAAATAGGTGCACTTGCAAGCTTGAATGACCCAAGTCAAATTGAAAGAACAAAGAAATTGAATGATGAATCTAAAAAGTATTTCTATAGAGAACTTGAAAACATGGGAATTGATTACACCCCTACTCAAGCAAACTTTTTATGGATTGATTGTGGAAAAAACTGCAAAGAAGTATTTAATGATCTTCTTAAACTTGGTGTAATTGTAAGAACAGGCGATATTTTTGGTTTTCCAACTCATATAAGAGTAACAACTGGAACAAAAGAACAAAATGAACGCTTTATAGAATCTTTCAAAAAGGTGTTGGCAAAATGATTATAATACTAGCTCCCTCAGCCAAAGATAGTGATATAAATGAACTAGTTGAAAATCTAAAAGATAGAGGATATGGTATTCATCTATCAAAAGGTGTTGAAAAGACAATTGTCGGTGTTATTGGTGCACATGATGATGAAAAACTTCTAATTGCTGAACAGCTGTCTTCTCTTAGTTATGTTGAAAGAGTTGTTCCTATATTAAAACCTTATAAAGTTGTTGGCAGAGATTTTCATCCTGATAAAACTATAATCAAAGTTAATGGAGTTGATATAGGCGGTCAAAAGCTAGCTATTATGGCAGGACCCTGCTCAATTGAATCAGAAGAACAACTAATGGAAGTTGCTATTTCTGTAAAAAAAGCTGGAGCGAATATTTTAAGAGGCGGTGCATTTAAGCCAAGCACATCACCATATAGTTTTCATGGTCTTGGAGAAGATGGTTTGAAAATTCTTGCAGCTGCAAGAGAAACAACTGGGATGCCAATTGTTACTGAAGTGATGGATACAAGAGATGTAGAACTGGTTGCAAATTATGCAGATATATTGCAAATAGGCACTAGAAATATGACAAACTATTCTCTTTTGACTGAAGTGGGGATATCAAAAAAACCAGTGATGTTAAAAAGAGGTATGTCATCTACAATTGAAGAATGGCTTCAAGCTGCAGAATATATAGCAAATAGAGGCAATTATGATATTATGCTTTGTGAAAGAGGAATTAGAACCTTTGAAACATTCACAAGAAACACTTTTGATGTAAGTGCAATTCCATCAATATCAGAATTAAGCCATCTTCCAATTATTGCTGATCCCAGCCATGGTACTGGAAAATATGAGTTAGTTCCCCCAGTTGCTAAAGCTGCAGTAGCTGCTGGTGCAGATGGCTTGATGATAGAAGTACATAGCCACCCAGAGAAAGCACTAAAAGATGGTCCACAGTCTCTCACACCAAAGAAATTTACGGTTCTAATGAAAGATATAAGCAAAGTTGCAAGAGCTGTTGGAAGATATGTTTGAAAATAAAGATATAGTATTTGATCAAATTGCAATAGTTGGCGTAGGTCTAATAGGTGGATCAATTGGTCTTGTGGCTAAATCTAAAAGAATAGTAAATAAAGTTGTTGGTATTGGAAGATCTGAAGAAAAACTCAAAAAAGCATTTCATTTGGGTGCAATAGATATAATATCAACAGACTTTGAAAATGGTGCAGCAAATGCTGATTTAGTTATAATATGCACACCTGTTTGCCTTATCCCAGAAACCTGTATAAAAATTGCAAAAAAATTAAAAAAAGGCGGCATAATTACAGATGCTGGCAGCACTAAATCATGGATTGTAAATGAGTCAGAAAAAAAATTGCCTGATGGGATAGAATTTATTGGTGGACATCCTATGGCAGGTTCTG
>JBDNDK010000226.1:0-3469 GCA_046719185.1 Armatimonadota bacterium | reverse complement strand
AAGTTGAAGAAGAAGCAGAAAATGATTCTGAATTGAAGATTAGTGTTGGTGTTGCAAAGATTCTTATTGAAAACAATTATTATAATATTGAGCTTGGAAACCCAGGTTATATAAAACTATCTGATAATAATGCCAATCTTCTGGATGGAGATATAAAACTTCAATTGTGGCCTGATGCTAGAAGCATATCTGTCGGTGGACATGGTTCTGTTAGATTAGCTGACTTTAGACCAGAAGGCTGGAAAATTGAAGAAAGAACAGATAATCATTGTGTGGTTGTACTTTCTGGCTATATTCCAAAATATGCACAATATTCAGAAGATGTAAATAGGTTTGATGTTGGCCAGCAATTTGATTTTGAAATAGAAATACATTGTTATTCTTTCTCACCTGTTATTAGATATAAATGGAGAATAAATAACCATACACCATATACAGCCTATTTAGAAAGATATGCTATAGAATTTCCTATTACAAAAGATATCAAAGTAAATAATGCAGATAAAGCTGAAGATAAATACCTCAGATGGATAAATTTTGAGGTTAATGGCAATATCTTCTCTGTTGTTTCTAATTTTATTGATTCTCTTGGAGAAGGTGCCGGGATGAGCTTGCAGAAAACATTAGATATTTGTGAAATCTCTAAAGATGAATTAGATTCTATTACAAAAGAAAAACCATTTGAACCTCATGTTTACACATCTTCTGGTAGTGCCATTTCTGATGATGTTGTTCTTATTCAAGGTGGAATAAATCCTCCTGTAGATGGGAATCTTAATTCAGAAAATCCTGATGTTCATAGAATATTCTATAGAGGAATGGGAAGAACATTTGAGGGAGCATTTATAGTCAATTCCAATCAAGACAGGGTTTCAAATGAACTAAATAAAATATATTTTGAACTAGAGCCAAATTATTACTCTATTGTGGGAGTGTTACCTGAAGCAGGAGATGAAGTATATTTTGGAAAGTTTAAGGATCAAATATTTAAGACAGCAGAGTATTTATTAAAAACTCAATGGAAAGGTAATTTATGGTGGGGTGAATGGTGGAGAGAATGGGATGTTAACAGAAAGCAGGGAGTGCAAGCTACTGCTAATGGCAATAATGCCCTAGCTCCTTTATTCCATTACTTTAGAACTGGTGATGCAAGATTTATAGAATGTGCAAAAATGGCAATGGAATTTGCTTATGATATACAGCTTTCAAAGAGAAGAACGGGATTAGGACCATTCTTCCAATCTAGGAAGTTTTTAATAGACAATCTCCAATGGGTGCATATGAGATATCAGAGAATAGCAGGTATTATGCTTGCAAGTCATTTCTTTGGTGATACAAGACTAAGAAAAAAAGTTCTTGATGCGATGAAACAGTATGCCAAAAATTTTATTTGTTCAAATGGAGCACCGGGATATATTCAAAATGAATCAAAGGGGAAGATTTCAGAAGCTGGTGGAGATTGTGTGAACTTTATGGAAGTACTCATTACTTGCTGGAAAGAAACAGGTGATGAGGAAATGTTGGAATATGCTAATAAAATGAGCAGATGGACAATTAGATTTATGAATAAATGGAAGTGGAATGTATATTGTGGTAACTCTTATGGCTGGCATTTTATGATGAGAGGAATGCTTGCAACTTATAAAGCCACTGGAAGCAAACCTATAAAAGATTGGTATTTGAGTATGTCTAGGAAAAATATGACATACCCTCAAAAAGATATAAATCATACATTTTGGATGGATTGGCTCATATCAGAAGCACAAAAGATGACTGGTATGGATTGGCTTTTGGAAGAGGATATGAGAAGGACTACTTTTGAGATAGAAGAAAAGTGGCAGGAAGATGGCAGTATTGCGTATGAATGCAAATATCCTTGGAGCAAATGGAGAAGTTATTGGACTGATATTTATTTTATGAAAACTTTTGTATGTTATACACCTGTCATGACGGCACGAAGGAAGGCATTAGGGTTGCCAGATTAAATATTAGACTCAAACAACAAGATTTATGCTAACCAAAACTAAAAAAATAGTTTTGGTTATTTTTTTGCTCACTTTTAATAATGAATATAATGAGAACAAATAATGAATGAAAAAATATTCTAAAAATATTCTAAAATTATTGACAATTAGAAAATCATAGGATACACTATATATGGAATATTATTAAAAGAAGGCTTTTGTCTTTTGGGGAGGATTATTGTGAACATTATTATCACAACAAAAAAAATAATATTTCTCTTATTAGGGATTTTTTTACTATCATCTATGCTAAGTGCACAATGGAGCACACCAGTTGAGGTTTCTGGTGGTGAGCCAAAACTTTTCATTGCAGGTGAGAGTTTTATAATTGATAATGCAGGCAAAATCCATGTTGTATATAAAAACTGGACAGATGGTGTGCCGGACATTTGGTATGCTAATAACATTTCTGGCAGTTGGAGCAAAAGCAAAATAATGTCAGGTGATTCACCTATCATTACTTATAATCATTTATCAAACACTCTTGCTATTACATACAACTCAGGAACATCACAAGGAGCTAATAATATAATAGAGAAACCTGCTGTTGGTGGATCATGGAGCTCAGCGGTTAGAATAGATCAAAATCCTAGTAGTGGATATTTAGTTGATTCAGCTGTAGATTTAAGCGGTGGTTTGCTTCATTCTTGGGGGCATCTCTTTGATGATAGCTGGAATCCAAGAAGTGGTGCTTATTCAAGATACAGACCATATATGGGCTCTTTTGAAGCAACACAGCTTATAGCTGGTTCATCTGGTGATACTTGGATAGGTCCTGGTGGTGCAATTGGAATGAAAGCTTTTGAAAATGATATTTATGTATACTACAAAACCAATGCACTAAATGGTGCTAGATATAAAGTAAGATCAAATGGTGTTTGGGGAGCAGAAAAGCTTATTGACAGTAAAGGATATGGCTGTCATATGGCTAAATCACCAACTACTGGAGAACTAGCTGCTGTATGGGGCAGAGGATCAGACTATCCTCAGAGTGATTTAGACTGGGATATCTATGCAAGTTTCTCAAATGATGGCGGTAACACTTGGAGCACTCCAATTGTTATATATGACAATAGAGAACTGACAAGAAGTCCATCTGCTCATTATGATTCAAAAGGTAACTTTCATGTTGTATTCCAGAGTAGAGACTGGAACTGGGAAAAGTTTAAAACCAGATATGTATATAGAGTAGGTGCTTTGTGGCAGCCAATGCAGCAGATTGATACTGTTGGTACAGGCTCAAATCCAACTAAAAAAGCTTTTGGTGAGCTAGGTGGAAATTTATATTTATTCTATGGTGAAGAAAGCAAAATTAAATATAGAACAAAACCAATAGGCACAGACAACACACCTCCTGCATCTGTTATAAATTTATCAGCAACAGGTGGAGAGAATAGAATCTTTTTGAATTGGACAAATCCAAGTGATTCAGACTATGCAGCTAC
>JBDNDK010000225.1:0-3539 GCA_046719185.1 Armatimonadota bacterium | reverse complement strand
ATGTTGGACTTGTCACAAGTAGGCAACAAAAAACAGATGGGTTTCACCATGTGTTAGTTCATAAAATAATTGTAGAATCTAGTTATGTATCAAATAAAACTTCTGAAATAGGATATTCTTTCCCTCTCTACACCTACACAGTAGATAGCGGGAATTTGCTTGAAGACCAGACTATACGCACTCCAAACCTTAATAAAGAGATACTAACTAAAATATCATATCATCTCAAATTGGATTTTTCTGATGCAAACCAAGATATCACACAAAGCAGAAAAGATATTGATGATAACACATTTGCACCTATTGATATATTAGACTATATATATGCACTGCTCCATTGCCCATCATACAGAGAGAAATATAAAGAATTCCTAAAAACAGACTTCCCTAGAGTGCCGTATCCAGATGATAAAGATATGTTCTGGAAACTGGTAGAGCTAGGAAGCAAACTCAGAAAACTGCATCTAATGGAACACCCAATATTAGATAATAAAACCATCACATTCCCAATATCAGGAAACAATTGCATTGAGAAAATAGAATATAAAGATATGAAAGTATATATCAACTCTAATCAATACTTTGGAAATGTGCCGAAAACAGCATGGGAATTCTACATCGGAGGCTACCAGCCAGCCCAGAAATGGCTAAAAGACCGCAAAACCCGCACACTAACTTTTGATGACATAACCCACTACCAAAAAATCATCATAGCCCTAACAGAAACAGATAAAGTGATGAAGGAGATTGATGAATTGTATGGGAAGAAGGTATAAGGGAAGATGTAAGAAGCTAAAGAAAGATTCTTCATCACTTTGTGATTCAGAATGACATGCTAGTTGTCAACTTGAGCGTCGAGTGAGAGTCTTGTGTTACGTCACCCTGAACTTGATTCAGCATCACATCGTAATACGTCACCCTGAACTTGATTTAGGGTCTGATATGATTCCAAATCAAGTTTGGAATGACGTGCTTGTCTTAGGAATGACGTGCTTGTCTTAAGAATGAAGTGCTGGTTATCACTCTGAACGCAGTGAAGAGTCCTTTTTGGATATTAGATGTAAGAAGTAAAAAGTAAGAGAAAGATTCTTCGCTGTCGCTCAGAATGACATAGTGTTGATTATAATTATTTGGGGTGTTTGTTTTGAGTGATGTTATATACAACAAAAGAGAAACTATATTAAACTCAAGTTTAGTTGATGATAATGGCAGTTGTGTCATATATTGGATGCAGAGGTCTCAAAGAGCAGATAATAATCTTGCTCTGGATTATGCCATTAGTGCTGCAAATTCTCTAAATAAGCCTCTGATAGTATATTTTGGTATTTATGATAAATTTCCAATGGCAAGTGTGAGAGCATTTAAGTTTATGCTGGAAGGTCTTTTTGAGACATTTAATACTCTTTCTGATATGGGTATTGGAGTAGCTCTAAGAAGAGAAAACCCTTGGGAAGGGATAGTATCATTAGCAAAAAAACTCAAAGCAGCTTTAGTTGTTGTAGATGAGGATTATCTCAAAGTTGGCAGAAGCTGGAGAAGGCAAGCAGCAGAAAATATAAATTGCAGATTTATTCAGATAGATGCAGATACTGTTGTTCCCGTTAGAAACTCAGATAAAGAAGAGTGGGGAGCATACACCATCAGACCCAAAATACTCAAAGTATTAGACAGTTATTTAATCCCTCAAAACTCTATCACACCAAATATAAAATGGAAATCTAAAATTGATAACTGCCTAGATTATGATAACAAAGAATCATTTATTAATCTTGCCTATCAACTGGATGTTGACCAATCAGTATCAGCATTGGACAACTTCATTGGAGGCTATAGTGAAGCCATCAAAAGAATGGAGATATTTATTAGTGAAAGACTCCCTTATTATGACAAAAGAAATGAGATAGGAATAAATGTGCAGAGTGACATAAGCCCTTATCTTCATTTTGGACAGATATCTCCATTAAAATGTGCTTTGATGGCAAGTGATGCTGATGCAACTAAAGATAACATTGATGGATTTTTGGAGCAATTGATAGTGAGAAGAGAACTGGCAATCAATTTTTGTTTTTACTCTGATTTATATGATAGTCTTGCTGGTGCTCCAGAATGGGCAATGAAAACTATTAAAGAACACCAATATGACCCAAGAGAACAGCTCTACACACTAGATGAGCTTGAAAATGCACAAACCCATGATGATTTATGGAATACAGCACAAACTGAGCTTGTGAAATATGGCAAGATGCATGGATATATGAGAATGGTATGGGCTAAGAGTATTTTGGAATGGTCAACATCATTTGAAGAAGCACTTCAAAGAGCAATATATCTTAATGATAAGTATCTGCTTGATGGAAGAGATGCAAACGGATATACAAACATAGCTTGGTGCATATATGGCAAACACGACAGACCATTTGCTAATAGACCCATATTTGGAAAAATAAGATATATGACAACATCAGCCACAAAGAGAAAAACAGACTGGATAGCCTATATGGAAAGAGTGTTGAATAGCTCTTTAGATATAAGCTAGAGACTTGGCTTTTGGAGTATGAAATAATTTCTTTCAATTTATGTTTATTCCTTCTGATTAGCATCTAAATTATTGACAAAGAAGTTTAATTCAATCAAAATAACCAAATGAGACATTTTAACTTTTCTAATGATAACTATATAGAATTCAAAGGCAGCAAAAGTTTTCTAATTGGTGCTGATATTCACTACTTTAGGATTGACCCAGAGCATTGGAGAGACAGAATCCAAAAAGCTATAGATATGGGCTGCAATGCAATAAGCATATATATTCCATGGGCTGCTCATGAAGTGGAAGACAACAGCTTTGATTTTGATGGCACTACACATCCAAGAAGAAACCTTATTGCATTTTTAGAGCTTGCAAAAGAATTTGATATTGCAATGATAGCAAAGCCGGGACCTTATGTATATTCAGAACTTCCAGCACAAGGTTTGCCTGAGTGGTTTGTCAATGCATACCCAGAATGTTGGGCACAAACATGGGATGGTAAGAACTTTGTTCCTATGGTTGAGGAAAATTGTCATGCTGTGTCATATCTTCATCCTGTGTATCAAAAGTTTGCTCAAAGATGGCTGAGTAAAGTTTTATCAACTATAAAACCCTATCAAAGGTCTCAAAACGGCACAATAGAAGCTGTGCAGATATGCAATGAGATAAGTGGTGTGCATGTTTGGCTTGCTGGTTATGATTCACATCCCGATTCTATGCAGTTTGGTAAAGAAGATGGACTATATGCAGAGTTCTTTAAGGCAAAATATAAAACTATTGAAGCAGTTAATAATGCTCATAATGCAAAATATAAAACTTTTGCTGATGTTGCAGTGCCTTTAATGGGTAAGCATGCTGATTCAGAGAAGAATAGAAATCTTGCCAATGATTATGCTGAGTTTTATTACAATTCATATATACCAAAATATGTTGATTGGCTAATTAAGCAATTCAAATATTATGGCATCACAGAACAGTTAATCACAAATATTGCATTTCCAGAAATGGTGGT
>JBDNDK010000224.1:0-3567 GCA_046719185.1 Armatimonadota bacterium | reverse complement strand
TTGCAACAACTGCAGTAGTTCCGCTTCCTAAGAATGGATCTAACACTAAATCACCTTCATTAGAAGAAGCTATTATAATTCTTTTAAGCATCTCTTCTGGTTTTTGTGTTGGATGAATAGTCCGACCATCTTCCGATTTCAATCGTTCTTTCCCTTGCACTAGAGGAAAAGACCAAACATCTCTCATTTGTTTTTCTTTGCCATCTTTTTGCTTTTCAGGATTTATAGCTTTTAATTCGGAATAGTTGAAAACCCACTTGTTTCCTTTTACTGCCCAGACAACAAACTCACTTGAATGAGTAAAAATCCTTTTTGTCATATTGGGCATTGCATTTGTTTTGTGCCATACAATCACATTATTAATTTTGAATCCACAATTTTTGAGTGTCATCATTATTTCTGCAAGATTATGATAGGTGCAAGATATATAAATTGAGCCATTATCTTTCATGACTCTGTGGCAGGCATAAATCCATTTTTGTGTAAATTCTAAATAGTCCTCAGGAGACATTTTATCCCAATCAGCATTTACCATATACCAATCACCACCAGTTGTATTACCTTCCCATTTTAAACCATTACCAGAAAGATTATAGGGCGGATCAGCAAAGATGAGATTAACTGAATTAGGCTTTATTTCATTATTAAGAACAAGGATGCAGTCGCCATTGTAAATTATATTAGTTTTCATTTTTGAAGTATGGAGGTTTGCCATTTAGATATAATTTTGGGTATATATCTAATCCATTCGTCTGAATTATCAAATGTATCTATTTTATTGATTATATCATCATATAGCTGTAATAACTCAAGATGTGTAAACTTTATACCTTTATTTCTTATCTCTAACAAACTTTCAAGTAACCTTATAAATTGAGTGATAGAAAGTGGGATAATCCTTTGCCTAGCACCTTTATAGCCATATTTTACTGCAAACCAAAATGTTTCTATAGTATCCTGATGTAGCTTTGGAGCTATAAACAAACAATAAGTATCTTTTATCTTATTTGAATTTTCAAAATCTCTTAGGTGTCTCATAACAGGCTGACCTTCATTAAACCATTGATCTCTGGATGTGAGCATTGTTACTTCACAAATTGAATTAAATGATTCATAGAAACACTCAATATCAGGTTTATTTGCAGGTGCAGTAAATGTTGGTTCATTATCATCACCAACTGGATAATTTGGCTTTATTTCAAGTGCGTCATTTAAAGCAACTAAAGCTAAAGTCGATAGCTTTTCCAATTCTATGCTTTTTTTGTTTTTTGAGTTATGAATTTCTTTTAGCAATGTTATATATTCTTGAATTTTTGATGTGCTTTGAGATTCATAGCTGTTAATAATATCTGCTAATTTTCTTCTGTATTGTCTCAAGCCGTCGTTATAAATATTTAGCTCATTTTTTTGTAAAGTATCTATTTTTTTGTATTCAAATGTTGGAATTTCAAGTGTGTTTTCATTGAAATATGTTATGTAATTAGAAATGTCTTTTAACAGTAATTCTGAAATATTTATTAGTTCTTGTTTTGTTTCCCAAGGAAGAATAGGAAGATTTATATCTGATAAATATTCAAGATAATCTTTCGAATTTTTAAATGATTTTGGGGAGGCATTATCTGTTTCTAATAGTTTTTGTATTTCAATTGTTCTTCTGGGTTCTAAGTCAACATAGTATCCGCCACCTCGGATATAGATATATCTTGTCAAACGAAAATAACGAATGGTACTGTCACAATAATCATCAAGATTTTTTAGCAACTTATTAATTTTATCAACACTATCATTTTCAAGAAATTGTTGTGCAAATTTTTTTCTGTAGTCTTCTCGTATTTCTCTTTTTTCTTCATTATTTTTTTGAGAGTTTAACAGGATTCTGTATTGAATTAACTCTTTTGCTTGTTTTGTTATATTTTTATAGTGTATAAGTGTAGGAACAAAAAGAGAAAACTCATCCTTATTAATTCCAACTGGTTTATTACCTAAGTCTGACCAAAGTTTATTTACTTCATTAATCAAATGTAATGTTCCAATAAATGGTTTAATAGAAAAACCATCATTGAGAGAAAAAGCTTTACTATCAGGATTAGGTAGTTGCCATTTTAAAAAGTGATTAAATAATAAGTTACCCAAATCAAATTCATCTGATAGAACATATTTGCCAAGTGGTGTTATGATAATTTTATCGTTGGAATTTTTTGCAATGCACAAACCTATTTTGTTTAATGGAGATACTGAAGTTCTGCCTCGCATTGGAGAATCCACATAATTTTTATACTCAAAAATTTCTTGTGCAATGCTAAATGGTATTTCCGATTCAATATTTAACAGGTATTTTGTGTGATGTTCTAATAAATTGTTTGGTTTATATAGTTTGTGTTGTATTAATAGAATTTGAAACTTGTTTTGGTTTTCAGAATTAAAAGGTTGTCCCTCCAATTTCTGTAATACAGATAAAAAGTCTCTAATTCTCTCAGGATTTCGTATTGTTGTGGATAATGACCATGGTTTCTTCATTTAGTAACCCTGCAATAAAATAATCTTTCTGTATGCCCTTTTGATTCGCTTCTTCCTGTACTAAAGGCTTTATATCTATATTCAAATACTTCTACTGTTCCTCTTTGTTGTAATATTTGAATAATTTGATTATCACTTATTCTTGCATTTGATCTATTGTCTTTATTATTACCTGTATTATTATATGATACAATAATATGTTTTGTGTTTGCATTTATTATTAAATCATAAAAAGCCTTCACGGCTTGGTTAGTACAGTATCTGCTTTTTATATCACTTCTTTCCATTTTGCCAGCTTTGCCATATACTTTTGGCTTTTTCCATGTTACAAGATTTTCTAGCAAATGGTATGTATCACAATACTGTCTGGAATTGTATGGTGGATCAATATATAGAACATCAGTTTCTATTCTGTTGATTAATAGATTTGCATCTTCATTAAATACTTCATTATTGTGATTGTAATGTGTGTCAATTAGTGGGATCAGCAATTTTACAGGAGCTATGTTGTCTATGTTTTTTCTGTATGCATCATAATGTCCAACAGTGTTAGCCACTTTGTCAACGGCATATATTAGAGATGTAAGTAGTATATTATGTTCATCTTGATTTGATTTGATCATATCAATTTCATCTCTAATTACTCCGATTTTTCTTGCATTTTCTAATGTGAAGAACTTATTAGCATAATTATCAGAAAAATAATTATC
This sequence comes from Armatimonadota bacterium, assembly GCA_046719185.1. GTDB lineage: Bacteria > Armatimonadota > UBA5829 > UBA5829 > UBA5829 > JBDNDK01. The sequence goes on along the minus strand of JBDNDK010000224.1, from coordinate 340 downwards.
TGATTTAGATTCAATAGAATTAAGATAATTTATTTTTTCGATGATTTGATTTTTATCTATGTTTACTGTTTTAAAAAAAGTATTGAGAGGAATAAAATTACTTTTTAGAATATCATTTGATATAATCTTAATACTTTCATTGTTGAATCTTTGAGATACAACTCCAGTCCCTGAAAATATATCACAAAAAGAATTTATTTCACCACATTTTTCTCTAACTATTGTATCTATGAAATCAAGTAACTTATATTTATTTCCTAAATATCTCCTGTTTTGAATTCTAAAATAATTAGCAATTGGTATTTCATTTTTTCTGTTTGCAATTGCTGGTATATTATTA
>JBDNDK010000223.1:0-3568 GCA_046719185.1 Armatimonadota bacterium | reverse complement strand
AAACTGCTTATTATGCGTTTGCTACAAAGGAAATTTTTGATTTAACTAATAAATATGGCAATGAAATAATACCTAAAATTATAAAAAATCTCTCAAAAGCAGATAATTATGATGGCAGATCGGTTTTAAAAAGTATAAAAAATATTACAGGTGAAGATATTGAACCTGTTCTATCAGAATATGGAAAGTCTTCAATAGATCCTTTTGCTAGATTGGCTGTAAAAGATTTCGAGGTTGGACTATGTATAAATAACAATGATATAAAATATATAAAATCAAATAACATACCTATAATTAAAGATGGCAAACATGGCTTTTATATAAATTTTGACTTCACAAGCGTAAATACAAAAAATGATATAAAAGTGCAAATTATTTATCCATCAAATAATTTAGCCTGTGAACCAATTGTTAAAACTAAAACCATACAGATTGATGTTGCAGGAAAAAATATTTTAAGTCAGTTATGGTTTAATGAAGATGTATTTTTAGAAGGTAAACACATCTTGAAAGTATTTTTTAATGATGTTTTGTATAAAGATGTTACTATTAATTTTGTTCCTGCAACTTACAATAAAATTGCTAATATGGCTATTATAATAAACGAATAAATCTACATAGAATATTTATGAAGTTTTATTCTAATTATATCTTTTAATACCTGTAAACCCGCAGAAAAAGGTTCGATTTTTGAACCCTCACAATGATGCCATTTTACCCCGACTTCTGATATTTTGTATCCTTTTTTTCTAGCAAGATATAAAATTTCAACATCAAAAGCCCATGACCTTATAAAGGACATTTCAAATAATTCTTTTGCTACATCATGAGTATAGATTTTAAATCCACATTGAGTGTCTTTTATTCCGGGAACAGCCAATATTTGTATGAATAAATTTAATACTTTTCCACCCAACTCTCTATATAAGGGTTGATGTTCATCTAAAATAGAATTTTTAACTGCTCTTGAACCAATAACAATATCATATCCTTTTTTTATTTCTGATATTAGTTTATTCATTTCATCAATAGGTGTTGATAAATCTGCATCTGAAAAAGCAATCATATGACCTTTGCTTGCTAAAACACCTTGCTTTAAGGCATATCCTTTTCCTTGATTCGGAATGTATGAAACCACTTTTATGCTTTTATTTTTTTCACAAAATTCAAAAGCTATATTTTTTGTTGAATCAGTGCTTCCATCATCAACAACTATAATTTCATATAAATCAAAATTATCCTGCAAATACTTGTTTACTTCATTAATTGTATTTTGCAATCTTTTTTCTTCATTATAGGAAGGAATTATTAAACTTATTTGTGGTATATCATCTTGCTTATTCATTATTTTATGATTCAAATAGAGCATCTACAAATGCTTCAGCATTGAACATTTCTATATCATCTAATTTCTCACCTGTTGTAACAACTTTAATTGGTAAACCTAATTCATCTTTTATTGTTACAACAATTCCGCCTTTTGCTGTGCCATCAAGTTTGGTAAGAATTATTCCGGATAATGGAACTGACCCATGAAATTGTTTTGCTTGAACAACAGCATTTTGACCTGTTGTGCCATCTAATACCAATAATGTTTCATCTGGATCTCTATCTAGAGCTTTATTGCAAACTCTTCCAACTTTGCTTAATTCATCCATAAGATTAGACTTTGTATGCAACCTGCCGGCAGTATCGGCAATTACAATATCAGCATTTCTTGCCTTTCCAGCTTCTATGGCATCAAATAAAACGGCGGCAGGATCTGCTCCAGTTTTATGTTTTACAATATCAACTCCAACCCTATTAGCCCATATTTCAAGTTGTTCAACAGCAGCAGCTCTAAAAGTATCAGATGCTGCTAAAATCACCTTCTTGTTTTGTTTTTTGAAAAAGTTTGCTAATTTTGCAATAGAAGTAGTTTTTCCTACTCCATTTACTCCAACTATTAAGTAAACAATTGGTTTATGAGCAGGAGTTGATAATTGTGATGAATTTCCATTACTTAGAATTTTTATTATTTCATCTTTTAATAATTTTTTTATATCATCTGATTCGTTTATTCTATCTTTTCTGCTAGCTTCTCTTAAATCATCAACAAGCTTTGTTGCAGTATGGACACTTAAATCAGCCTGTATTAATAATTCTTCTAATTCATCAAATAACTCATCATCAACCGGTCTTCTGCCTGTAAGCAGTTGATCAACCTTACTAAAAATTCCTTTCAATAAACGCATTATTAAATTGCCTCCATTTTGATGAAGTTTGTTATCAAACTTCATTAATAGTATAGAACATAATTTAATATCTAACAATTATATATATTTTCAATTTGATAAAATTACATTTGTTTGAAGCTATTTGAAATGATATAATTAAGTAATTGCGGGGTGTGGCTCAGCTTGGTAGAGTGCTCGGTTCGGGACTGAGAGGTCGGGGGTTCAAATCCCCCCACCCCGACCATTTTACAACATCAATTTTAAACTAGAACCTTACTCCGAAACCAGCTTCTGCTTTTATTTCATTTTCATTTCTATCAAATGCAGATGATAATCTTTTAATATACTGTGCTGTGAATGAGAGATTGAAATCAGATCCGATTGATTTGTCATATCCTATAGAGAATGTATCTGTTCTATTGTTGCTATCACCTAATGCTCTAGCTACAGAATATCCAGTAACAAATCTTCCTCCCCAATATGCAGGAAAATCCATTTGTAGATTTTTTTCATGTATTAGTTTGCTGATTTTATACTCATCTTTTTCTGTAAATGCAGTTGATATACCAACAGAACCAATTTTTGTTCTTAATGATAATGAGGAAATATTATATAAGTTAATATTTCCTTTATCATCTTCAGGGTTCATCAAATACTCACCAGATAATGAAAATATATTTTTTGGTGCATAAGCAATTTTTGCTTTTATAGTATCTGACATTTCATATAAATTGTTATTTCTATCTCTATAAAAGCCTGAAAAATTAAGTTTGTCTGTGGGTTTTATATCAGCAGAATAATCTAATGCTCTTAATGAAGACTCGCCTCTTGATTTATCCTGAAATGCAAGTGCTATCCTATATGCTTCAACAGGACTATATTCTAAACCAGCACCTCTTAAAGTCTCATTTATCGATCTTGTGTTGTTTTCAGCATAATTGGCTGATATCCTTACTCCATCAATTGGACTTGATGCTAAAGTAAACATTCTTTTAAACATTCCGTCAGATGCTTGATAATCATCAATTAATGAGCCCTTTAACTCAAGATTTGTATTTTTTGCTTTTAATGCAAGATCAGCTTTTGTTGCAGTGCCTAGAATACTAGAATCTGCCACTGAATATGAAGCCTGCATATCAGCAAATGACAAATGTGATGATGTTACACTTATCTTTTGTGTATCCTGCACACCAACTCTTTGATTTTCTAATAAATCATAACCAACATCTATTTTTAGATTATCAATAGGTCTGTTTGTCATACCAAATGCCAAAATATGCTCAGGACCTGTTATAGTTGATTTTTTGTTAATAACATTTGCACTCATATCTATTCTTTCGGATAATCCTGAT
>JBDNDK010000222.1:0-3585 GCA_046719185.1 Armatimonadota bacterium | reverse complement strand
TTGACATGCTAAAAGAATCTTATAATGCTGAATCAGTTTTAATGGGTGCTCCTTCTGATATACCATTAGTTAATAATATTGTTGATTTAGCTAGGAATAAGCCAGCTGTTTGTGCAGGGAAAACTACACTTAAACAAGCTGGAGCTATAATAGAAAAATGTAGAGTTTCTGTTGGTGTTGATACTGGTCTCTTGCATATGTCTGTTGCATTAAGAATACCTACAATAGGTATATTTGGACCTAGTGAGTGGAGAGGGTTTATGAAGAGGGCAGATTTCATCTGGCTTGCTAAGGAATATGAATGCAGTCCATGTAGAAGACACCCGATATGTAAAGATTATGATTGTATGAGAGCTATTACATCTGATGATGTAAAGAATGCAATAAAACCTTGGCTGGAGATGTCAAATGATGGAAACAATATTCTTTCATCTGAATCAGCTGGGTGATTTTGTATTCTCTATTCCTGCATTAATATCTTACAGAAAATCATTTCCAGATGCATTTATTGTGAGTATTGTGAGACCCGCATTTGCTGAGATTTTAATTCAGTCTGGTTTGGTGGATAGAGTTTTATCCAGAAATAGTGGAATATCAAAAAGAAGTTTTGATTTAATTAAGCAATTAAGAATGATAAAACCAGATGTTGCTGTTTCGTTTTCTCAGAGTGCATCTTGTGCAATCTTCTCATATCTAAGCGGAGCAAATATAAGAGTTGGGTTTCATAATACCACTTTAGGGTTTTTGCTGAACAAAAGAATTGATATGCAGCATCCACCTTCAGTTGAGAATAATATTAGATTGGTTCAAAGTATGGGTTGTAAAATAATAGAAAAGGATTATTTTTCTACCGTTAGAATATCAGAACAAGCAACACAAGATGCAAATAATCTACTCCAACAATATGGTATAAATCAATCAGACAAAACAATTATTTTATCTCCAGCAACATCTTCAAGAAGAACAATAAAAGAATGGGATAATTCAAAATTTGCTGAAGTTGGAAAATGGCTTATTGAAAATGACATCAAACCAGTAATTCTTGGTAATGTCCCATCAACTGAGATAAAAAATATGAATAATGATATTTTAGATTTATCTGGTAAAACAACTATTCTACAGGCTGCAGCTATAATCAAAAAAAGTTTGGCAGTTGTTTCAGTTGATTCTGGATTGTTGCATCTGTCTGAGGCTGTTGGAACAAATGTAGTTGGATTGTATGGACCTTCTAATCATACAAAAACAGGTCCTATAGGTGCAAAATCAAAAGTTGTAAGAGCAGAGATTGACTGTAGTCCGTGTATGAAAAAAAAATGCAAAATTAACAGAGAATGTATGAAACAGATTTCTTCTGAGCAAGTAATTGATGCCTTAAAATCTATTTTAGATGAGGAGTTAGTAGGTGCATAGAAAGCTTAAAACTCTTCATATAGATAGTGAAAAAGGTTGGGGTGGTGGACAAGTTGAAGTTTCTGCATTATGCAAATATCTAAGAGAACAAGGTCATGGGGTTGTTATATGCTGCAAATATCAAAGTGCACTACATAATTGGGCTAAAAGTCAGGATATAAATACTTTAACCCTCCCTTTAACTAATATTTCTTCATTATATAGCATCTATATACTTTTATTATTTATCAAGAAATGGCAGCCTGATGTTATACATCTCCACTCTTCAAAAGCAACTTTTATAGGTTCATTAGCATCTTACTTTTCCAAAAACAACGTAACAATCACGACTAGAAGAATGCAGTATCATATCAGCTCCAACTGGTTGAATTTGAAGATATATAATAAATTATGTGATTGTGTTATAGCTATATCAAATGCAGTAAAAGAATCATTATTAGATTCTGGAGTTAAGGAAGATATTATAAGGGTTATTCCATCTGGATGTGATTATAATAAATTCTCATCTTTTCAAAAAGATTTATCTAAAAGATCCGAGTTTTCAATTGATTCTGATAAATTACTTCTTATTGCAATAGGAACAGCAGAATGCAAGGGTAATGAATATTTAATAAAAGCAGTGTCAGAACTTAAAAAAGAAAAATACAATATAGAATGTATAATTATTGGTAATAGCAACCATCTTAATAATCTCAAAAAATTATCATATCAGCTTAATGCAGGTATAATATTTACAGGATTTAGAGATGATGTGCCCAATTTAATGGCTATGTCTGATGTATTTGTGATGCCTTCATTATCAGAAGGATTGGGTATTAGTGTATTAGAGGCAATGGCTATGGGGAAACCCGTCATTGCAAGTGAAACAGGAGGATTGAAAGAAATTGTAATTGATGGGTCAACTGGGTATTCAATAGAACCTGGAAATTATAAAGATATTATTGCTGCTGTTAAAAAGATTATTGATAATCCAGATGAAGCTGTAAAAATGACAGAAGAGGCTAGAAAAAGAGTAGAAGAGAAATATACTTTTGAGGCAATGACAAAATCAAATGAAGAGTTGTATTATGAACTTCTTGATAAAAAAGGCTCTCTTGAATAATGAACAAAATATCAGCTTTAATCCTTACATATAACTCAGAAAAACATATCTCCAGGTGTATAAATAGCATTACATTTGCAGATGAGATATTAGTCTTAGATTCTTTTAGCAATGATAAAACAATTGAAATTGCAAAAGAACTTGGTGCAAGAGTTGAACAGAGGGAATTTAATGGTTTTTCTCAACAAAGGTCAGAAAGTCTAAAGTTAGCAGTTAATGACTGGGTATTTGTAATTGATGCTGATGAATGTGCATCAAAAGAGCTTGCTAAAGAGATTGCAAATCTTGAAAATACAAATGAAATTACATCATATTTGGTCCCCAGACTCACATGGTTTTTGGATAAACCTATTAGAAGATGCGGTTGGTATCCAGATTATTCACCAAGACTCTTCAGAAAATCAAAAGCTCATTATCCAGATAGGCTTGTGCATGAATCTGTTGAGATAGAAGGTAAATCTGCAAAGCTTGCATGCGACATTCATCATTATAGCTATCAATCAATAGACGATTTTTCAAGAAAAGTTGTTTTGTATGCAAAAGCTGCAGCAAAACAAAGATTTGCAGAAGGAAAAAAATTCAAGATTTCTGATATTTTGATAAAACCCACTGTATGCTTTATAAAGATGTATGTGTTAAAAAAAGGTTTTCTTGATGGGATTCATGGATTGATGCTTAGTTTATTAAGCTCTTTTTCAATTATGCTGAGATATGCATATTTATGGGAAATGAGTAGAAATAAAAAAACGGAGAAGCTAGAATGAAATTAAATAACATATCAAATATCAGTTTGAAAACTTTTGCAATTATAGCTTTTTGTCTTATTTTATCTATTCCATCATTTGCAATGACAGTAGATGAATTAAAAACAAGAATAACTGAGCAGACAAAAGAGTTCAGTGATCTTAGAATGACTTTGAGTGTGCTTCAGACTAACAAAGATGCTCTAGGCAAAGTAGATAAAGACTATTCTCAACTATATGAGTTCAAAAGTGCTGATATAGCTATAAAAATGCCTGATAAGATAAAAGTTGATGGCAGACTTGGAATGGTTAAATGCGGAACTGGATGAG
>JBDNDK010000221.1:0-3595 GCA_046719185.1 Armatimonadota bacterium | reverse complement strand
TCCCATTTCCATGGACAATTAAGGTATGGCATACCAGCTTTGTCAAAAATATCTTTGTGAAACATTATATTAAAAGTTCCAACATTAGTAGCAATTCCATACACTCTGCCTTTATATATCATTGCATTGTGTATGCCTTCCCAGATTTCTTCATTAGCATCAAATCCAATTTTTTTCATTTCATCTGTTATATCCATTGGAATATCAGCTTTTACATAAGTAGGCAGTTGATTGCCAAAACAGTCAAATACATCAGGACCAACACCAGCCACTGACTGCACTATAATTTTTGAGCTGTCATATCCAACCGCAGGATCTAACATCAAATTATAATTAGGATTTAGCTTGTTAAATAAGTCTATTTGGTCTCTTCTGGCAGGGTTATCATCACTCACCCATACAATTGGTGTTCTGCCATCTTTTGATAAATCAGGCTGAATATAGGCAGCTATAACAGTGAGAATTATTAGGCAAGAGAAGATTAAAGAAAAAACTGTTTTCATTAAAATGTCCTATTTGGTGATGTGCAGTCGTTATGCATTATATATTATACATTAAAAAATAATTTATAATATATAAACTATAATATTATAATAATAGTTTCGATAATAAATATACTCCGTATTTATATAAAGAGGTTCATATGTCAGAATATCCTAAAGACTTTGCAATATTTGTAAACTCCACAGATTCATTTGAAGATTGCTGGGATGCTTTTTTTATTCTATTCAAAAAATATTGGGGAAAATGTGATATTCCAATATATCTAAATACAGAAGAGAAAGATTATTCTTATCCAGATTTGAATATTATTTGCACAAAAGTATGCTCTAATGGCAACATAGAAAAAAGAAAGCTGTGGGGATGGTGCCTAAAGGAAGCTCTTAAGAAAATACCAGAAAATACTATCTTATATTTACAGGAAGATTATTTTCTGAATGATAAAGTTGATAAAGAACAGTTATTTGAATTAGTGGATATAATACAAAACAAGAAATGGTCTGTTCAGGAATGTTCTCAAATAGGTGTTTCTTATGTTGGAGCTCATAATCCATATCATATAACAGAATTTCCTCTATTATGGGAAGTGGATAGGTATGCAAAGTTTAGAGTTAGTTTGCAGTCTGCACTTTGGAACAAAAACAAACTTGCTAGTTATATAAGAGACAAAGACTCTGGTTGGACATTTGAAATGTTTGGGGCTAACAGAACCAGAAATGACAGATTTCTTACTCTTAACAGGCAAATCTTTAATCCTGAAGCTAGAATCATACTTCCATATCTTCACACAGGCATCATTCAAGGCAAATGGAATGAAAAAGTTGTTGATTTATTCAAAGAGCATGATATAAATATCGACCTATCAAAAAGAGGCTTTTATGATGAAAGAGAAGCAAACATTGTAAAATTCCCAACTTGGCAGGGTAGAATTGTATCTTTAAAATTCAAATACCTTTGGAAAATCAATCATTTAATAGATAAAATCAGATACCATAGGTTATAGCTGATATTTACAAATAGCTCATCATCAATTAGAATATATTATATACAATTTAATATTAAGGCTATGATGAAGAGGCTGTTTTTTATGAAGCCAACAGAGAGGAAACTATTGCTGAGAGGTTTTCGGCTGATGAATTACAGCGGTCGCTTCGGAGCTGCAGGAAGAAAGACTTATTATAGTTTATTAGAACCTGACGGGTAGGCCCGAAACAGCTGAAATTGAGCCCTAATAACAATTAATATTAGGGGAATCAAGGTGGTACCACAGATAAGGAAAACAAGCCCTTGCTGTCCTTGTATTGGATAGCAAGGCTTTTTTTTGAGGTGATTCTTGGATACATTGACATATTATGAAGTTAAAAGGTGGTTTTGGATAAGAACTTGGATGTGGTCTATTCCAGTATTTATCCTATCTATTTTACTTTTTTATTTCTATTCAAGGTCATATTTTGAGGATTTTGAACCTTTATTTAAGGTATCGTTAGCTGGCGGTCTTATTACACCGCTGCTTAGCATATTTTCAGCTTTTCTATCAGTTCAACTTCCTTGGATGAGATTAGGCTGGTTGGTTTCTTTTGTGATAAACGGTCCATTTTGTATTATAGTAGGTGGATTGGTGTCAGCTTTTCTATCTGGAATATTTTATAGTTTTATATCAACTGATATAGACAGACCGCTTGAAGTATTAGAAATAACAAAGCAAATATTGAAACTGGTTGTTCTTAATTCTGCATTCTGGGGATTTGTATATGGGACTTGGTTTGCAATGAGAAAAGATAAATATTTTGTTGAACCTATATAATTTATAGTTTTTATTTATGGAGAAAAATAATGAAAAATAACAACTCAAATAATTTGCCAACTGTGTATGATCCTGCTAGTGTGGAGCAAAAATGGTATTCATTTTGGCTTAAAGAAAACTATTTTCATGCTGAGGTTGATAAAAGTAGAGAAAAATACAGTATCACAATTCCGCCTCCAAATGTAACTGGTTCTCTGCATATTGGGCATGCATTGTGCTACAGCATCCAAGATGTTCTCACGAGATGGAAAAGAATGCAGGGATTTAATACTTTGTGTCTTCCCGGAACAGACCATGCAGGCATTGCAACTCAGAACAAAGTAGAACAGCAGCTTGCAAGTGAGGGATTAACTAGGCACGACTTAGGCAGAGAAAAGTTCCTTGAGAGAGTTTGGGATTGGAAAAATGAATATGGTGGACAGATTCTGCATCAATTCAAAAAAATGGGTTTTTCTTTTGATTGGGAAAGAGAAAGATTCACAATGGATGAGAAATATGTGGATTCTGTTCTTGAGTCCTTTATTATTCTATTCAATAAAGGTTATATATATAGAGGTGCTAGGGTTATAAATTGGTGTCCTAGATGTCATACTGCTATTTCTGATATTGAAGTGGAATATGTAGAAAAGCAAAGTCATTTGTGGTATTTGAGATATCCATTAGAAGATGGGAGCGGTTATGTAATAGTTGCCACTACAAGACCAGAGACAATGCTTGGAGACACTGCTGTAACTGTTAATCCTAAAGATGACAGATATAAAAATTTAATTGGAAAGAATGTAAAACTTCCTCTTATAGATAGAGTGATACCAATTATTGCAGATGAATTTGTGGATATGGAGTTTGGCACTGGTGCTGTTAAGACTACTCCAGCTCATGATCCAAATGATTTTGAAATTGGTATGAGGCACAATTTGCCTCAAATAGTAGTAATTGGTTCGGATGGAAAAATGACTGCTGAGGCAGGCAAGAAGTATGAAGGATTAGACAGATATGATGCAAGAAAAGCAGTTGTATCAGACTTTGAATCACTTGGATTATTAGAAAAGATTGAAGATTACACTCATTCAGTAGGCACGTGTGAAAGATGTTCTGATACTATTGAGCGATTACTTTCAGAGCAATGGTTCTGCAAGATGAGTGAACTTGCAAAACCTGCAATAGACGCTGTTAAACAAGGAAGGATAAAGTTTCATCCTGACAGATATGCAAAGATTTACCTTGATTGGATGGAGAATATAAAAGATTGGTGTATCTCTAGGCAGCTCTGGTGGGGTCACAGAATTCCAA
>JBDNDK010000220.1:0-3610 GCA_046719185.1 Armatimonadota bacterium | reverse complement strand
ATCTCAGATTCTTCCTGCTGTAATGGAATATTCTGGCAGTGTTGCTAGTGCTGCTGCTGCTGTTGCAAGTGTTGGAACATCAAATAATTTCCATAAGAAACACCTTGATGAGCTTTGCTCATTAATTGGAGAAGTTCAAAGCGGAATTGCTGATCTAGAGAGTGCTCTTGAAAAGACACATAAAATTGACAAAATAGAAAAAGAAGCAGCATCATACAGAGATAATGTGATTCCTGCAATGAACAAATTGAGAGAATCAGTAGATGCTCTAGAAACAATTGTTGATGCTGATATTTGGCCGCTTCCAACTTATGCTGAAATGTTATTTATAAAATAGAATTTATTGCAACTACAGTTGATCATTTGACTGGCAGTCTGAGTATTACAACTCAGACTGATTTTTTTCTTATCCTTAAAGCAAAAAATTGATGAGTCTATTGAATATTTATCAAAAGGTCTCATCAATTTTATCAGAAAATATAAATCTCAAAATAACTTTTATGCTATCCCGGGCTCTAGTCTTGGTTTAGATTCTGGAGACTTTTTGGCATCTGCTTGCTCAGTGTTTTCACTTTCTACAGTATCATCAACACTTTCAGGAATACATTCACTTTGCTTACCTGTGATTCCTGTTAGAGTTGCACCTTCAAGAAGTGATAAAAATTCTTCCCTTTCAAGGGTTTCTTTTTCTTTGAGAACTTTAACTATATCCTCCATCTTTTGCCTATTTTCTTCTAAAATAGTTCTAGCTCTTTCATGAGCATTTTCAATAATATTTTTTATTTCTTTATCTATTTCAATAGCTACTTCTTCTGAGTAGTTTCTATCTTCCATTAAATCTCTTCCAAGAAAAGGATTACCATGTCTTTTTCCAAGGGTGATAGGACCAATTTTATCACTCATTCCATACTCGCAAACCATAGCTCTTACTGTCTCTGTTGCTCTTTGCAGGTCATTTGATGCACCTGTGCTTGTTTCATTGAATACAAGCTCTTCAGCCACTCTTCCGCCCAAAAGTCCTGCTATTTTGTCCATAAACTCACTTTTGGTTATAAGATATTTATCTTGAGCAGGAAGCTGCATAGTATAACCTAAAGCCATACCTCTTGGAAGAATAGATACTTTATGCACGGGATCAGCAAGAGGAAGAAGTTCACTTACCAAAGCATGACCAACTTCATGGTATGCAACCATTTCTTTTTCTTTCTCTCCAAGTGCCCTACTCTTTCTTTCAGGACCGGCAACCACTCTATCAACAGCATATTCAAAATCAGCCATACATATCTTAGTCTGATCCTTTCTTGCAGCCATTAGAGCGGCTTCATTAACTAAGTTTGCAAGGTCCGCTCCAGAAAATCCCGGTGTTCTTCTTGCAAGACTATTTATATCAACATCATCAGCAAGAGGCTTTCCTTTAATATGAACATTTAATATAGCCTCCCTGCCTTTTGCATCAGGATTATCAACAATCACTCTTCTGTCAAATCTGCCAGGTCTGAGTAATGCAGGATCTAATACATCTGGTCTATTTGTAGCAGCAATTAAAATCACACCAGAATTAGGATCAAAACCATCCATCTCTACAAGCAATTGGTTTAATGTTTGTTCTCTTTCATCATGTCCGCCACCAAGGCCAGCACCCCTTTGTCTGCCAACAGCATCTATTTCATCAATAAAAACAAGACTAGGCTTATTTGCCTTAGCAGTTTCAAAAAGATCTCTTACTCTTGATGCACCAACACCAACAAACATTTCAACAAAATCAGAACCACTTATATGGAAGAATGGGACTCCTGCTTCACCAGCAATTGCTCTTGCAAGAAGAGTTTTTCCACATCCCGGTGATCCTAACAACAGAACACCTTTAGGAATCTTTGCTCCTAATGCTTGAAATTTCTTTGGATTTTTAAGAAATTCCACAACTTCCTGTAATTCTTGCTTAGCTTCATCAACACCTGCTACATCATCAAATGTTACCTTAGGAACATTCTCGCTCATTCTTTTAGCTCTGCTTCTGCCAAATGCCATAGCTTGACTTCCACCGGATTGAGCTTGCCTCATAAATAGTATCCATAAGAAAACTAAAATACCTAATGGCAGCAATATCATCAACAAACTAGACATCACAGCATCAGAAATTAATGGTTTTTCTATTTTATATTCAACTCTCTTATTTCTCATCAATTCCTGAATTGCAGCTCTTTCCTGAGGCTCCGGCGGCAGTACAGTTATATATCTGTCATTTTTTGCATTAATAAGAGTTAGCTGATCTCTATTTATGACAGCTTCAACAACTTTTTCTTGCTCAATTAATTGCCAAGCTTGTGATATTTCAATTCTCTTAGGTTGTCCAGAACCTTCACGATTATCCCATCCAGCCCTAAGAGACATAAAAACTGCAACTATAACAGCCAGAAAAATAATATTTTTCAAATGTTTATTCAATTCTATTTCCTCCAATGTCTAGAGGTCACTGAGTGTATTATTATGAAGTCTAAAAGAAAATTTCTTATTGTTGGATATTCCAAATTATAAAATATTTAATTTGGATAAGAGGAAAGTATATAAAAATGTATTTTATCCTCTAGTATCATACCTCTAACTTCTAAACAGCACAGCTTTTCTAGGACATATACAAAATAAAGTATATCATGTATAAACTTTACTCCGCAAACTCAACATCAGCAGAAATTATTGAGTTATGCAAAATTTTGAATGTATTTTAAATAATCAATTTTAAGACGATACTATTGTATTTATCGTTTCCTCATAAATTACAAACCAAACTAAAACCTATAATGCCAGAATGTTTGTTTATATTATTGGCTATCTGAGATTTAAATTCTATCCAAAAAAATTGAATGTATAAAACACTTGTGTGTAGAATATAAATTAATAAACTATGCAAATCAAAGGAAAAAAACAATGATTAAAATTAACAGTTCAGAGTTAATTGATAAAATTTATGGATGTTGGATGGGCAAAAGTATCGGCGGCACTCTTGGTGCTCCATTTGAAGGTAATACAGAAATGCAAAATGTGCAAGGATATACTCACAAACTTGGTGAACCTCTTCCCAATGATGACCTTGACTTGCAGCTTGTTTGGCTAAAAGCGATTGAAGAAAGAGGTATTCAAAATATCACGGCACCTTTGCTTGGTGAATACTGGCTAAGCTATATATCACCTCATTGGAATGAGTATGGTGTATCTAAATCAAATCAAAAAATCGGCTTAATACCACCACTGTCAGGTGAGTATAAAAATGAAAAATGGAAGCATTCAAATGGTGCTTGGATAAGAACAGAGATATGGGCTTGCATTGCACCAGGTTGTCCTGATATTGCAATAAAATATGCTAGAGAAGATGCATGTGTTGATCATGGTGGTGGTGAAGGTACTTATGCTGCAATTTTCACAGCAGCTCTGCAAAGTGCAGCTTTTATTATTGATGATAAATTTGAACTTATAAAAATTGCTTTAAGCAAGATTCCATCAGACTGCAGAGTGGCAAAAAGTGTTAACATTGCTCTTGATTGCTATAATAAAAAACTTAAATGGCAAGAAGCCAGAGAAAAAGTGGTGAAAGACAGTGCAGATTTAGGCTGGT
>JBDNDK010000022.1:0-22263 GCA_046719185.1 Armatimonadota bacterium | reverse complement strand
ATCTTGCCATAGATCAGCTTTTAATTAGAAAATATCTTGTTCACTTGCAAAAAGAGGGCAAATCAAGGGCAAGTATAGCTAGAATATTGGCATCTATAAGAAGCTATTATAAATATCTCTTGATGAGAAATTTAATAGATAAAGATCCAACTGAGGGTATTAGAGCACCTAAACAAGATAAAACACTGCCAAAAGTATTAAGGCAAGATGCTGTGGAAGCATTGCTCAATTGCCCAGATTTAACTACCACTTTGGGTATTAGAGATAAAGCAATTATTGAGCTATTATATTCTACTGGAATGAGAATAAGTGAACTGTTGTCACTTAAAATTAGTGATGTTCAAAATAATGATGAAATTAGAGTAATAGGAAAAAGAAATAAGGAAAGAATAACTATTATTGGTTCTATGGCAAGGTCTTCATTGAATGATTATTTGTTAAAATCAAGACCATTGCTTACAAGAAAAAGCAAGGTATATACTGATGCACTTTTTATAAGTCAAAAAGGAACTCCAATGGTGGATACCACCGTAAGAAGATTGTTAGATAAGTATATGATTATTGTATCTGATTCATTGAAAATTAGCCCTCACACCATAAGACATAGTTTTGCAACCCATCTGTTGGATAATGGGGCAGATTTGAGAACTGTGCAGGAAATGTTAGGGCATGAAAGTATTTCAACAACTCAGATATATACACATATTTCAACAGATAGACTTAAAGAAGTCTATGACCGCACACATCCCCGTGCAAATATCGGTGGAGAAGATATGCAAAGGTAGGGTTTAAAGTTTTATGAGCATGAAAATGCATGGAACAACCATTGTGGCTGTTAAAAAAGATGGTAAAGTGGCTATTGCAGGAGATGGACAGGTAACTCTTGAGTCCACTATTATGAAGCATACTGCAAAGAAAGTCCGCAGAATATATGAAGACAAAGTGATGGTAGGTTTTGCAGGTTCTGTGGCTGATGCAATGACTTTAAGTGATAAATTTGAAGCAAAGCTAAAAGAGAGTCATGGAAATATTAAAAGAGCTGTAATTGAGTTTGCAAAAGACTGGAGAACAGATAAAATACTCCAAAAACTAGAGGCTATGATGATAGTTGCAAATCCTGAGCATCTTTTATTGCTCTCTGGTAGTGGGGAAGTGATAGAACCTGATGAAGGTATTGCTGCCATTGGGTCTGGTGGAGCTTATGCACTTGCTGCTGCTAAGGCTTTAGTGGCTAATACTGATCTTTCTCCAAGAGATATTGTAGAAAAAGCAATGAAAATTGCATCAGATATTTGTGTTTATACAAACAATCAAGTAACATTAGATGAAATGTAAGAGGTGATATGTGTCTAACAAACAGCAATTAACTCCAAAAGAAATTGTAGCGGAGCTTGATAAATATATAGTAGGTCAAGACAATGCAAAAAGAGCAGTGGCTATTGCTTTAAGAAACCGCTATAGAAGAAGTAAGCTTTCTGATGAGCTGAAAAATGAAGTGATACCTAAAAATATCCTGATGATTGGTCCTACTGGTGTAGGTAAAACAGAAATTGCCAGAAGACTTGCTAGCCTTGCTAGAGCACCATTTATCAAGGTGGAAGCAACTAAGTTTACTGAAGTAGGATATGTTGGTAGAGATGTGGATTCTATGGTCAGAGACCTTGTGCAGAAAGCAGTGGGTATGGTAGAAGCTGAAAAAATAGAAGAAGTGAAGCCATTGGCAGAAAAAAGAGCACTTGATAGAATACTAGATTTATTAGAAGCTCCACCAAAAAGACCTGGTTCAGGTGCAGTGCCAAAACAATGGTTTGATTCTTTGCAATCAGCTATGGGTCATATTTTCCCGGGTACTGGTAATCCTGTTCCAACAATGGATTATTCAGAGCAAGAAGAAGAAAAAATGGATGAATATGACCAAGATCAGGTGGAACGAAAAGAGAGAATCAGAGAAAGACTCAAATCTCAACTTTTGGCTGGTGAATTAGATAATAGAGAAGTAACTATTGAAGTTGAGGATAATTCAATGCCTCATTTTCAGATGTTTGGTCAGCAAGGATTTGAAGAAATGGGAATGGATGTCTCTGGTATGCTTGGCAGCTTATTCCCTAAAAAGAAAAAAAGAAAGAAAGTAACTATAGCTGAAGCAAAAGACATAATTGCAGATGAAGAAGCGAGAGCTTTGATTGATCAAGATGTTATAATTAGAGATGCCTTAACAAGAGCAGAGCAAGATGGCATCATATTTATTGATGAAATGGATAAAATATCTGGCAGAGAAAAAGATCATGGACCTCAGGTTTCTAGAGAAGGTGTACAAAGAGACATACTTCCAATTATTGAAGGTTCTACAGTGATGACAAAATATGGTCCTGTATCAACAACTCATATGCTTTTTATTGCTGCCGGTGCATTTCATGTATCTAAGCCATCAGATTTAATCCCAGAACTTCAGGGCAGATTACCAATTAGGGTGGAGCTTGATAGTCTTACAGAGCAAGATTTTGTGAGAATCCTATCAGAACCTAAGAATGCTTTGATAAAGCAATATAAAGCATTACTTGAAACTGAGGGAGTTAATCTAGAATTTACTCCAGATGGCATTGCAGAAATTGCAAGAGTGGCAGCAGAAGTTAATACTACAATGGAAAATATTGGGGCTAGAAGACTTCATACTATTATGGAAAAACTTCTTGATGATATATCATTTGAAGCTCCTTATGATGATACAAAAACTGTGATTATAGACAGAGATTTTGTAAATAATAAACTTAATGATATAGTAAATGATGAGGATTTGAGTAAGTATATCCTTTAGTGTCACTTTGAGGAGCGTAGCGACAAAGAGTCTTATACAAATAAAAAGATTCTTCATCACTATTTGATTCAGAATGACAAAATTGACAAAAAAACATCCCCCAATTATCTTTAAGAGAGTTAGGCATTAGCCTTGGGGGATGTTATATTTCTAAAAATTAAACTAAACTTCTACTTTAACCCATTTTTCATTATCAGATGATTCTTCCACAGCATCAAGAACTGCTTGGCACTTCATACCATCATAAAAATCAGGTGCAGGGTTCTTATTTTCTGCAATACCATTCATAAGATTATAAATCTGATGAACAAATGTATGCTGCCACCCAATGATATGACCAGCTGGCCACCAACCATTTAAGTATGGGTGACATCCTTCTGTTACTAATATTGTTTTCCAACCTTGCTGATATGATGGATCTTTATAGTTGTAATAATCAAGTTCATTGAGTCTTTCAAGATTGAATCTTATGCTGCCATTGCTGCCATTTATCTCAAAGTTGTTTTTGTTTCTGTTTCCATTTGCAAATCTGGTAGCTTCAAATGTTCCAATAGCACCATTAGCAAACTTTGCCATAAAAATTGTTGCATCATCAACAGTAACATCACCCATTTCCTTGCTTCCTTCAGCACTTAAACCGCCTGAATGATGAGCAAGTAAGGGTCTTTTTTCAATGAAAGTTTTCATTAGACCGCAAACACTATCAATCTCACCACATAGGAATCTTCCTAAGTCTATAATATGAGCATTGAGATCACCATGTGCACCAGATCCAGCTTTATCTTTTTGTAGTCTCCATACAAGTGGGAAATTAGGATCAACAATCCAGTCTTGAAGGTATTGAGCTCTAAAATGATATGGTGTTCCAATGGCACCGTCTTCAATCATTTTCTTGGCTAATGCAACTGCAGGCACACATCTGTAGTTGAAATCAACCATGCCAATCACACCAGCATCTTCAATGGCTTTTATCATTTCTTTGCATTCTGCAACATTCATAGCCATTGGCTTTTCACAAAATACATGCTTGCCATTTTTAGCTGCTTCAAGGCAAATTTCTTTATGTGTATCATTGCCTGTTGATATATCAACTAAATCAATATCATCAGCCTCAACAACTTTTTTATAACCTTCACTTGCTCTTTCCCAACCATATTGGTCTGCATACTGTCTTGCTTCTGCTTCCACAAGACCACAAATCTCTTTCATCACAGGTTTAACTTTCAAATCTGGGTATGCAAAAGCAACATCCCTATAACCTACACTGTGTGCTTTACCCATAAACATATAACCAACAAGTCCAACATTTACTGTTTTATCTGCCAATTTTAACCTCCCAAATAAGCTTATCTAGCATCTAAAATTTCATTTTGTTTTGAATATAGTGAACTTAAACATCAAAAATGTCAAGTACTTAAGAATTATATTATAAAAGAACACCATCATATATGATGATGTTCTTTACAAAAATCAAAATTTAATTTTATCATTCAGCCGCAGGTTGGTCTGCTTGACCTTCATCTGCAGAAATAGCAGGTGGAACAGGTGGTTCATCTTGTTTATCACCTTCTGGTTGTCCCATTGGCTTTTCTGCTGGTGGGGCAGGAGCTGGTGGTGCATCCATTTCATCATCCACAGGAGCAGGTGGAGGTGGTGGTGCTGTAGTTTTTGGTGGAACAGGTCTTGCAGGAGGTGCTGTTACCTCTGGCTGCTGAATAGGTGGAGGCATAAGCTTATTAACAATCTTTGCATTTTTTTGAACTCTGTTAAACCACACTGGCATTTCAATTTGCATTTTATTTTCTGCAATCATAGCTTTGAGCTCTTTTTTCTCATTCTCATTAGCATCTTTGCCTATTTTGTTTACTTTGATTATATGATAACCAAATTGAGATTTCACTGGTTCACTAATTTCTCCTGACTTCAATGAGAAAGCAGCTTCATCAAATTCAGGAACCATTCTTCCTCTATTAAACCAACCAAGGTTTCCTCCTTGCTTTTCACCATTTTTTACATTACCAGGGTCTTGTGATTTTTCATTTGCAAGCTGTGTAAAATCAGCACCTTCATCAAGCATTCTTTTTATTTCAAGAGCAGCATTCTTAGCAGCTTCTTCTCTTTGTGCTTGATCTGTGATATCTTGAGGATATGATATTAATATATGGCTTGCATTTATATATTGTGCAAGCTCAGTGTCAGGGATCTGGATTTGAGCTTTTACAACTTTTTCTACCAATGCAGAGGTCTTGATTGTGGACATATATCTCCACCAAGTAATGTTGTATTGATATAAGAGTTCTTCTAAAGTTGCAGCATTCATTCTAGTGAGGGTTTCTTCTTTTTTGCTTACAACCTCAGCCCAATCAAGCTCAACCCTTGCTTTTTTTGCTTCCTGCTGTATCATTTTTTGATTGAGAAGTTCTTGGAGTGCTGCAGGAGCATTCCAGAACCATAGCATCTTCAAAAGCTCTCTTTTTGTTACTTTCTCACCATTTACTGTTCCTACTATAGCATCATCTGGTGCCAGCCAGAGCTCTTCTAAAACTGCTTTCTGGTCAAAATCAGTTTGCTTTTTTTCAGCATTTTGTGCAAACACAGAATTGCTGAATGCAACTAACAAAATAGCTGCAAGTAAAAGATTTCTAATCCTCATTCATACTTACTCCCTTAACTTTTATTATTTTTAATTCAGTAAAATTACTATTACTGCAAAATCTTACATCAATAGCCCGTTTAGGTCAAGCATAAGCACAATACAAAAGCAAAAACAATTCAATCTACGACTCACAAAATCATTTTGTTCCAAATCCTATCCCACTTCATTTCTATCCGGCATTGAGCTTTGGGCTCCCATTCTTGTTACTACTATACTTGCCACCTTTGCTGCAAATTCACAAGCTTCAAATATATCCATTCCTTCAGATAATCCACAAGTTAGGGAAGCTGTGAAAGAATCACCAGCGGCAGTTGTATCAACTGCTTTTACTTTCTTAGCCTCAATATACTTCCCTTTGTTATCTGAATATACAAAAGCTCCCTTGCTTCCAAGAGTGATTACAATATTTTTAATTCCCATTTCAGCAAGCAACTCTGCAGTTTTTTCAGGGTTTAAATCTTCAACTTTGCAGCCTACAATATCAGCAGCTTCATGTTCATTGGGAGTTATCACATCTACTAATTTGAGAATATCCTTATCAAGGGTTCTAATTGGAGCAGGGTTTAATATCACTTTCTTACCCATAGATTTTGCTGTTTTAATTGTGTATTCAACCACTTCCCAAGGTATTTCAAGCTGGAGCACAACATAATCACATTTCTTAATTGCAGGTTTTGCATTATCTATATCATTTTTAGACAATGTATAATTAGCTCCCGGTGCCACTACTATTGCATTATGACCATCTTTATCTATAGTAATAAGAGCAACACCTCCGGGAGTATGGGGATCTCTTGTGAGATATTTTGTATTCACTCCAGCATCTTCAAGGCTTTGTATGGATTTATCACCCAATACATCAGAACCTATCCTACCTACAAAATAGACCTCTGCACCAAGCTTCCCTGCACAAACAGCTTGATTTGCACCTTTACCTCCAGCAACCATCAAAAACTCATCACCAAGCAAAGTTTCACCAGATTGAGGGATTCTTTCAGCTTTTACCACCATATCTATATTTGAACTTCCAACTACCACAAGCTTGGCTCTAGACAAACCAACACCTCCAATTTATATACTAATTAAAAGAGCAAATGAAACAATAAATAGATTGTATAAGAAATGACATATCATTGTAGGATAGAGTGATTTTGTGTGTTCTCTAATTAGTGCTAGTATTATCCCTAAAAGAGTTAATGCAAGAAAGCTTGAAGGGTAGGTGGGATGTATTAGTGAAAAAATCATTCCAGAAATAGCTGCAGAATGCCAAAATCTCAATTTTATTCTCAATCCTGAAAATAAAAACCCTCTAAATACAATCTCTTCCAAAATTGGAGCTATTAAAACCGCAAATATAAAACTCAGTATGATAGTCAAACTATCACCTGATAGCATTGAGAAAATAGGATTGTCTGTCATAGGCATTGATGGGAATAGTTTTGTAATAAGACGAAAGGTTCCAAGCACCATAGGTAATGATGCACAAAATGCACCAATAGCAAATTTAATATCCTTAACAGAAAAACTAATCATTCCAATATATGATTTAGTTCTTGCCAATATATCATTGAATCTCATCATAATAAATGCAAAAATAACAGCAAGAATATTTGATGCTATAATGGCAGATAAATATCTAGAGTGATATTCTGGACTATCTGGCAAAGCTAGAGTTAGAATTAAAGCAAAAAAATTAGAAAATACCAGATAGCATACAAATGCCAAAATTAGTGATTTGAAATTGCCATTAAATAAGGACATTGCAGAAATTGTCTTGTAATGGTTTGCTATGAATATATAAATAAAAAATAATCCTCCAATACTGCAAACTACCATCAAAATAATCAATACCATAAAAAGTAGGTATCTAAGTTTATAAAGGCTAACTGATTTTTGTCTTATAGAATCTGATATATCCTTTCTACCACTCATCTCATAAATATGAGCTTTCAACAATCCCTTAATAGGTCCAATATCCAGATAATTTATGTTTTTTATATATTTATCTGCATTTTCAATAGATAGTTTTTTAGATTTTGCAATACTTTTCCACATTTTAATTTCTTTAGGATATTTTTTGTAACTATCAGGATTATTCTCTTTATATTTTATTAATTTATCAATATCATCTTTTTCTATAGAAAATCCATACACTATTTTTAGAGCAATACTTCTTCTTTGAAGTTCAAGAGAGGGCTGTTGTTTGTCTATAAAAGAAGCAATCATATATGCAAAATCTTGAGATAGCATTTTGTCTTTACTTTTGTTTGAATAAATTAACAAGTAGTCAAATAAGAATGTGGATTGAATAGTACCTTCTGTCTGTTCTTTCTCTTTGCTTAACAAAAATGAAAATTGAAGAATCAGAAACACAACAATAACAGCAGCAGTAATTATGTGTGATTTTTTAGGGGCTTTATTTTCATTACTGCTCAGATATTTTTCCAATTAGCTCTTCATCCTCTTTGATTTGTTCTTTAATTATTATAGTATTAGGCTGTGTTTTATTTAGCCAGTCCAAATATGTTGTTAATACAGCTCTAAATTCAGCTTCAAATCTATTTTTTGTATCCTCCAGCATTTTTATTTCAGCTCTAAGGCTTTCAACTTGTTTTTGAGAATCTACTTGCAACTTAATTCTAGAGCTCTCAGCTTCCTTTAGAATATTCTCGGCCTGCTTGTATGCTGTTTCTTTAAGTTCAGTAGCTGTTTTTTGGGCAAGAGTGAGGGCTTCAGTCATTGTGGATTCAATTTGTCTTATTCTATCAATTTCATCTTGCATAATGCTTATTTGTTTTTTTAGTTGATTATTTTCTGCAAGAATATCTTCCAATGAATTAGTAACAGAATTAATAAACTCATCAACATCAGATTTATTATAGCCTCTGAATGATGTTCTGAAATGTGTGTGTCTTATATCAATTGGTGTGAGTGACATCTCAAATCCCTCCTTGGCATTAGAAAATGAACATCCTGTTCAATTTATATTTGCCACTCTGAGAAGTCTTTACATAAAAATTTTTATTGCAGCTCTGAATGGCACTATTAATGAATATCTCATCATTTCTAATTATTCTTACCCAAAAAATATTGATGCTATTTAACCAAAGTTGTTGGTCCTGCTATGCTTACTAGAATATTTTGAATTAAACCGCCAACTAATAATAAAGCAAGAATTGTCAGAGCAGGGGATATATCAATAAATCCTGTTTTTCCAGGTGGGATTAACTGTCTTATTGGAGAACATAATATGTTAGAAATATTATGTACAATTGTCATCAATGGATGTCTATTTCTCATTGATGGAATCCAGCTAGAGATAACATCTATTAGTATTATTATTTGTGCTGCATGAACAGCATAACCAATAAGAGAAACAAGCAAATTGATAGGGCTTGTCAATTGAAACTCCTTTTTATATTATCCAAGTTCTTCAGATCTTTTTGTTGCTGCTTTCACAGCTTCTATTATGGCAGATCGGAATGAATTCTTTTCTAATGTATCTATGGCAGCTATGGTTGTGCCGCCTGGACTTGTTACCTGATCTTTTAATTGTGCTGGGTGTTTGTCGCCTTTAATAACCATCTCAGCAGAACCAAGCACTGTTTGGCTTGCAAGCTTTTGTGCTTTATCTCTAGGCAATCCCATTCTAACTCCGGCATCAGTCATTGCTTCTATCATCATAAAAGTATATGCAGGACCACTTCCACTTAATCCTGTAACTGCATTCATCAAATTTTCAGGCACTTCCACACATATTCCTACAGCTTCAAAAATACTGAAAGCTATTTTAATATCATCATCATTCACATAAGATCCTCTGCATACAGCAGTTGCACCAGCACCAATCTGGCATGGAGTATTTGGCATAGCTCTAATCACAGCATTTTCTGTGGATACCAAGCTTTCAATTTTAGATGTTGTAACTCCAGCAGCTATTGATATTATTATTTGTTCTTTTTTTAATGATTCTGAAAAAGATCCTATAGCAGATGATATTATATTAGGTTTTACAGCTAGAATTATGACATCAGCATCTTTTATTGCATCAATGTTATTTTGTTTTGTTGTTACACCAAATTTTTCTGATGCAAACTGAAGTTTATCAAAATCCACATCAGACATCACAATATGTTCTGGTTTAATCAGGTTTGATTTTATCATTCCACCTGCAATTGCAAGCCCCATTGCACCAGTGCCAATAATTGCTATTTTATTTATCATTTTTGTATTTTCCAAAATACTTTTTATTGAGATAAAAATATACGGCCCAATTGCTTATAAATCAGGCCGTATAAATTAATTCTCAAAAAAAGGGCTTTGAACTTTTTTTCCTTTTTCAGAGTTTTCAACAGCAATTTCATAGTTTCTTGGTGTGAAAAGATACACTTTGTCTGCAATTTTTTCTACATAACCACAAAGTGCATAACACACACCATAAAGAAAATCCACAACTCTTTTGGAAATCTCGGGTGATGCTTTTTCTAGGTTTACAATTTGTTGTCTTCCATCTTTTAGTCCATCAGCTGCCATCTGTGCATCATCAAATGTTTGAATGCTGTGCCAGATTGATACTCTATTGATTCTTGTTTGCTGAAGTTTTACTACAGGTTTTTTTCTATTATCTTCTTCCTGATAGTATTCCTCTTCCTCGTAATAATCACCCATTCCTAGTTTGTCTTTAATTTTTCCCCAGATTCCTCTTGGCTCTTCTTCGCCATATTCTGGTAAATTTGTCTGGTTCACGCTCATACCCTCCATATTAGGTAAATTATCCAGCCCGTGGTGGGTGTTGGGCGCCACTCCAAATCCGTGACCGAACCGCAACGCAGATGATTCCATTCATCTGCCATATCAAAATGTCTGTAGTTAGAAGTTTATTTTCTCTGTCCAAATATGGCAGTGCCGATTCTCACCATATTAGACCCTTCAAGTATGGCTTGCTCAAAATCACAAGTCATACCCATCGAGAGATAAACTCTTTGCTCTTCCGGCAATTTTTCCCACAGACTTCTTAATTCTCTAAAATAAGGTCTTGTGTCTTCTGGGTTATCCAACAATGGTGCCATTCCCATTAGTCCCATCACCACAATTCCTTCTAAATCTGCTAACTTTTCTATAAAATCCAGAGTTTCCTCTGGTTTAACACCAAATTTTTGTTCTTCTCTAGATATATTTACTTCCACCAACACATCAAGAGTTTTTCCTGCTGCCAAAGCTCTCTTGCTTAGTTCCTGAGCTAAATCAAAACTATCTACACTCTGAACAAGATCAAATACTTCAACAGCTTGCTTAGCCTTATTTGTCTGTAAATGGCCAATCATATGCCATTTCACAATATTGCCAATTTCAGCAAACTTAGATTGTGCTTCCTGCACATAGTTTTCAGCTATATTGTTAATTCCACAATCTAAAACATCATCAATTTCTTCTATAGTGCGTGTTTTTGTAACAACTACAAGTTCAATTTCTTCTGCATTAACACCTGCTTTTTGGGCAGATTTTGAAATCTTATCTTGAACATTTTTCAAGTTATCAGCTATGAGAGACAATTTACCTACCTATTGCAACTGTTATCTGATTATTTGATTATACAATCAAACTTCTATTTCCTGCTTATTATACACATAATGTAAAAGAATTCAACTATATTCTTATATATTTACTTTTTGCATTCCTTCTATATTGGCTAAAAACTTAAAAAAAAGGTCAAAATAGTATATACTACCGTCTATATAAAAATATCACAAAATAATCTGAGGTAAATATGAAAACTATAAAAATTGCAATTTTATTTTTCACTGTTATATTGTCATCATCTATAGCATCTGAAAAAATTATTTTAATGCCAGATTCTGATCCTAATCCACAATTTACAAAAAAAATTATAGATAAATATCCTTCAGCTAAAAAAGCATCTTTTACTGATATATCTTCAGTTTTATCAGATGTAAAATCAGTAAATAATATTCTTATTATGCCTTATGCAGATGAGTTTCCAGTAGAGGCTAAAGAATCTTTAATTTCTTTTCTAAATAGTGGAAATCATTTGATAGCTTTATCAGGCATGCCTTTCTCTGAAATGAAATATTTCTACAATAACTCTTTCATAAACAAAGATCAAGCAAAAGAAGAGATTAAAAAAGAACAAGGAGTCAGCATAATAGATTTTGCAAATGATTCTGTTGAAAATTGGTTCAGACATTCAGATAGAATGGATTTACCATTCAAGCATTATATAGCAGATTCAAATCATTCTGATTTTTCAAAAGCACTTTATATTGAGATTGAGAAACTTGAGAATATAGATTTTATAAGCTATAAGGATA
This sequence comes from Armatimonadota bacterium, assembly GCA_046719185.1. Classification (GTDB taxonomy): domain Bacteria; phylum Armatimonadota; class UBA5829; order UBA5829; family UBA5829; genus JBDNDK01. The sequence goes on along the minus strand of JBDNDK010000022.1, from coordinate 10,463 downwards.
TACCTAGATTCTATCCTGAGGGATACAATACTATCACTTTTTGGGCAAAGGGAGGACCAAACACAAAGCAAATTGTTGTTGATTTTGGTGAGCAAGGAAAAGCAAGATGGATGAGCTATATAAATCTTACTGAGCAATGGCAAAAATATGTGATAACAATTCCTGATATATTCATTTTAAGACAAAGTCCCCATCAGACTCAAACACAATTCAATCCTGAAGAATCTACAAAAATTGGATTTGGATTAGCTTTTGGAGTAACTGCACAAGAACAAGGTGTTTCACATTCTTATGCAATTGGTGACGTCAGAGCAGTTAAACACAACCTTGCAGATATTAATTTCAACTCACCTGTAATTGAATCAATATCACCTTCATATAAACTTTATCAGACTTCTGCAGATAGAAGTCAGCATAATACATCTGGGAAAGTTATTTACAAGCCTATATCATATTATAGTCCGATTCCAAGACCACAAGGATTTACATCAGAAAAACAGCACAAATGCAGGATGATACCTATAATATTTTCCTCAAATTTAGACACAGGGTCTAAAGGCACTCTTGCTCATATATTCATTAACAATTTACCAAATGCCAAGCCGTATTTCATTGGTTATTGTGGTCTGTCAAAAGATTCTATTAATGAAAATCAAGATTTAGTATTATCAATACTTAATGAATTTGATGAGAAAATAAGTAGGGGAGTATTCATTCTTAATGCTGGTACTGATAAATTTTCCTATTCTAAAGATGATGAAATATCATTAAACTCATTTATAATAAAAAACAACCCTAATTTTGATGTTAAAACTAGATTTGAAATTATTAGTGATAATTTTTCCAAAGAGTTTGTAATTGACAATATCACTCAAACAGGTAATGCTTCTAATATTTTTTCTTCTCAATCTCAAAAAATTAAAATTGATAAAGATGGTGAGTATAAATGTAAAGTTGAATTGATTCACAATAATATCGTTATTGATTCTTTGGAGTATCCTTTTAGAGTATTAACAGAGAAAAAAGCAAATCAGGAAAACTTAGTAGGTGTAAAAGATGGGCAATTTATATTAAATGATAAGTTTTTCTATCCATACGGAATGAATTATTTCCCAAGATGGATATTGGGTGCAGAAACTGATCCAGATGCTGGGACTTGGCTTTCTGCAGAACAATATAATCCTTATATTATTGATGAAGAGCTTGAGCTTGCAAAAAAAATGAATTTTAATTCCCTCAGCATTATGTATACAAGAAAACAAGATGCACCTCAGCTTATTGATTTTTTAGCAAGAGCAGAAAAACATAATATAAAAATTAATATATTTGTAGAGCATCTTAATCCATTAAGATTAAGGCTTGATAGAGCTAAAGAACTTATAGACTCTGCTAGACTTTATGATTTTGATTCATTCTTTGCTTATGATGTTGCTTGGGAGCCCAATATTGGCTTATATGAAAGAAGAAAAATGCATGATCCAAAATGGCATCAATGGGTAGTTGATAGATATGGAAGCATAGAAAATGCTGTAAAGGATTGGAACTATCAGCCGGAATATAATGGAGATTTTATTACAGCACCTTCAGATGATCAAGTAAGAAATGATGGTGAGCACAGAGTATATGTTGCTGCATATAGAAGATTTTTAGATGATGAGATTAGCAGAGATTATGGAATTGTGAGAAGATTTATTAGAGAATTTGATTCAATAAGACCTATATCTGCAAGAAGCGGGTATGGTGGGAATGGTGTTCTTTCTATGGCTCCATTTTTCCCTTTTGATTTAGCAAGCGGTGCAAAGCATTTTGATTTTATTTCACCTGAGGCATACGGAATCACTGGCTGCTGTTATGAAGATTATCTTGTAGGTGGATTCCATACTGCATACAGCAGATTTGTAAGTAAAGGAAAACCAGTATTTTGGGCAGAGTTTGGAGTTTCTGTTTATCCTTCATTGGGTGATGTAACACTTTACCAAGCTGCTGAATACTATAAATATATGTTAAATATGATGATTGATACAGATGCACAAGGACTTTCTGGTTGGTGGATGCCAGGTGGACTAAGAGTGCAGGAAAATTCTGATTTTGGAATATTAAATCCAGATATAACATTAAGACCAGCAGCTATGGTATTAAAAGATATGGCTGATGATTTCACTAAAGAAAGAATCACTCCAGAGCCTGATTATTTTATAAAAATTGATAGAGATTTATATACAACTGGCTATGCAGGTGTTTTTCAGACATACAAAAGTGATTATGTAAAGGCTGTATTAGATAGCAAAAATCCTGCTTTTTATACAGATGGCACAAATACTGACACTTCAAATACACCAATGCTTGCAGTTGGAAATGTGCCAATAAATGGTTCAAATCCACCAAAATACATTAATTCAGAATTTAATTATGTTAAAATTAACAATCAGGTTGTTAGAAGGGGAGATGAATTAACAATAAAGAAAGATGAGCCTATAAAAATTGAAGTTTCTGTAGGGAATACTTCAGAAGCAAAATGGTTGTCATTGCCAGAGAATCAAAAGGGTTCAGTTGGGTTAAAATTAGTTATGAATGGTAGTGAAAGTTTAATTTCAATAACAGAAGATGTTCCAATGTTTTCAGATACTATAATCAATACTGAAATCATGCCAAATCAAACAGAAGGCACAATATCACTGAAATTAAATATGGAAGTTTTGAACATAACACCTTTTGGAGAAATCTTTGACTGCAAATTAAAAGTAGAATAAAGCTCTACAAAATATCAAAATCAATTCCGAGAGCATGTTCTATTGATTTCAAATAGGCTAGGTTGTCTTTTAGTTTGGTTTTTGTATCACCTTCAGAAAAATCTTCAAGAGATAGCCAGCCATTATATCCAACATTATTTAATGCTATCAGCACATCTCTCCAAGAAACTATCCCTTCTTTAAGAGATGCTCTTGATATTTTATAGGATACTTCACCATCATCAGAAACACTATCAACAACCCATTTGTTGTTTTTGACATGAAGATATGCAAGATATGGACCTAATATTTCAAATCCCATTTGCCAATTAAATGATCCTCCAGCCATCAAGTTTGCAGGATCCATAATAACACCTACTTGATCTGGGTCAAAGCTAGACATAAATCTATAAGCAGTGCTTGCATTGTAGCAGATATTATTTCTGTGTAGTTCCACCACTGCTCTCACCTTGTATTTTTCAGCTAGTTCAGCAACTTTGATAAAGCCACTTATTGCATCAACAACAAGGTCATTATAATTAACTGTTCCATCATATCCCGGTGTTGCTACTCTTATATTTGGAGCTCCCATAATATTTGCTGCAAGCATACATTCTTCAATCTCATCTGTCATTTTATAATTTAGATACGTTCCTAGACATAATATTTCAAGGTTATGGGATTGAGAGAGTTCTTTAACATATCTTGCTTTGTCTTTTATTTCATTCAAATCAATAGTGGCTTTATTTGCAAGGAAAAAATCAGTTTTATCTGAATTGAGTTTGGGAACAGAATGAACTCTCCACTCAACTCCATTATATCCTAGCTCTTCCAGCATAGAAGCAGTTTGTTCTATAGTGAGTTCTGGTGTCATAACAGTATAGGCAGCATATCTAAAAGACATAAATTACTCCAAAATTATGCAATATAGAGATTCAATTGTAAAACAACTTGTAAGGTAATGTCAAAGCAAACCTTACATATTATCTATACCATAATAATAAAGCATATTTTTATCATTTAATCTATCATCTCAATCAGTTATAATTAGTTATAATGTTTTAGAATATTATGTGGGTATAGTTGAATAAATGGAGAATGATTATGGATGCTATAGATTGTATAAAATCAAGAAGAAGTATAAGGCAATATGATAAAACTCCAGTTGAAAAAAAGATAATAGAAGATATAGTTGACTGTGGTAGGCTAGCTGCAACAGCTTTGAATTTGCAGCCGTTGATTTTTATTGTTGTTACAGAAGAATCTACAAGAAAAAAACTAGCAGATATTTGTGAATATGGAAAATTTATTGCTGATGCCCCTTGCTGTATTGTTATCTTTTCTGAGAAAACAAAGTATTTTCTTGAAGATGGTTCTGCAGCTACTCAAAATATTCTGCTTGGAGCAAAAGCATATGGATTAGGATCTTGCTGGGTTGCTGGAGATAAGAAGCCTTATGCAGATGATATTAGAAAACTTTTAGATGTTCCGGATAACTACACTTTAATCAGCAGTATTTCAATAGGCTACAGCAATTCAGACCCTAAGCCATCAAAGAAACCATTGTCAGAAGTTTTGATGTGGGAAAAGTTTGATGGTTAATTTAATTGGCAGGTGAAAATGAAGTCAGTATATGAATGTGAAATAATAGCTCAGACAGAGGTGGCACCGGGAGTTATAAGATGTATGCTTACTGGTAAAGAAATTGCTCAACAAGCAAAACCAGGTCAATTCCTTAATGTTAGAGTATCAGAAACAACAGACCCATTATTAAGAAGACCTTTTTCTATACACTCAACTTATCCTGACGAAGGAATATTTAGTCTTTTATATGTGCTTGTTGGCAGAGGAACTGCTATTTTGTATAAAAGGCAAAATGGAGAAAAAATTAGTGTTGTAGGTCCATTAGGTTCATCATTTGATTATGGAGATGATCCTGATGCAGAGCATGTTATTGTTGCAGGTGGATGTGGTTCAGCACCTCTTCATTTTTTATGTGATGGCTTATGCAACAAATGGGGATGTGAAAGCATTACAGTATTAAGCGGGGCAAAAAGCAAAGATGCTTTGATGTGTGAAACTGAATTTAGAAGTCATGGAGTTGATGTCGGAATATCAACTGATGATGGAAGTTATGGACATAAGGGTTTTGTTACTGAATTGCTTCAAAAGCATCTAGATTCTGTAAAAAATCCTAAAAAAGTAAGAGTATATTCTTGCGGTCCTCATCAGATGATGAGAGAAGTTGCCAGAATTTGCAAAGAAGCAGGTGTTGCAAAATGCCAAGTTTCTTTAGAGAACAATATGTCCTGCGGCACAGGTGTTTGTTTGGGCTGTGTGCAGAAAATAAAGGGTAATTTTGTTGGTGATACTTCTGGTGAAGGCTGGCATAGAGAAAGAGTTTGTGTAGAAGGACCAGTTTTTGATGCGGAGGCTATAATATGGGATTAACTAATCCAAACTTAAAGATCAACTTTGCTGGGATTGAAATAAAAAATCCTGTAACTGTAGCATCCGGTACATTTGGCTTTGGCAAGGAAATGTCTGATTTTTTTGATTTGAGTATATTAGGTGCAATTATTGTTAAAGGTGTCTCAAAAGAACCTTGGCTTGGAAATGATTATCCAAGAACAGTTGAAACTCCATCAGGAATGCTCAATGCAATCGGTCTTCAAAATGAAGGTGTTAACTCATTTATTGATGAAAAACTTCCATTTTTATCACAATATGATGTACCTGTTATAGTAAATGTAGTAGGGCATTCTGTTGAAGAATATGAATATGTAACAAAAAAATTAGATCCTCTTGAAAATATTGCTGCTCTTGAGATAAATGTATCCTGTCCAAATGTAAAGGAAGGATGTATAGTATTTGGTTCAAGTGAAGAGGGTATTAAAGAAGTTGTTAGCAAAGTGAGAAATGCAACCTCAAAACCAATCATCACAAAGCTTTCCCCAAATACTGGTGATATAGTATCATTAGCTCAAGCTGCTGTTGATGCAGGTAGTGATGCAGTATCACTGATAAATACAATTTTAGGAACTGCAATAGATCCTTGGAAAAGAACATTCAGACTTGCAAACAAAACAGGTGGTTTGTCAGGACCAGCAATTAAACCAATAGCTCTTAGAATGGTGTATGATGTAGCCAGATCAATAGATGTTCCTGTTTTGGGTATGGGAGGGATTATGAATAGTTTTGATGCAGTGGAGTTTATGCTTGCAGGTGCTAGTGCTATATCTATCGGAACAGCAAATTTTGTAAATCCAATGTCGGCATCTGATATAATAGATGGGCTTATAGAATATATGATATCAATGAATATTGAAAATATAAATGAAATTATAGGAACAGTAAAATAAATGAATGCAAAAGATAGAATAATTGTTGCTCTTGATGTTGATTCTTATGAAAAAGCAGAATCTCTTGTAGATATGTTAAGAGATGAAGTTGGAGCTTTTAAGGTTGGTTTAGAGCTTTTCAACAAAACAGGTCCGGAGATTTTTCAAAAACTTAAAAATTTGGGTGCTGATAAAATATTTTATGATGCCAAGTTTATGGATATACCTAACACTGTAGCTGGTGCAATGAACACAGCTGTTCAAAATGGTGTATGGATGATAAATGTTCATTGTCTTGGTGGAATTGAGATGATGAAAAGAGCTAAAGAATCAGCAGTTAAAACATCGGAGTCTTTAGGCATTCCTTGTCCATTGGTAATAGGTGTAACTATCTTGACAAGTATAGATCAGCCTACCTTAAATAATGAGTTGAGAATCTGTGGTGCTATGGGTGATCAGGTGATGCATTTAGCTGAATGTGCAAAGATTGCTGGACTTGATGGAGTAGTTGCATCTCCACATGAAATATCCTTAATTAGAAAAACCTGCTGTGAGAACTTTATAGTTGTTACACCTGGGGTCAGACCAGCTGGTTCAGATGTTGCAGATCAGAAGAGAATAAAAACTCCAGCTGAATCAATACAATTAGGCTCAGATTTCTTGGTTATAGGCAGACCAATAATAGCAGATGAAAATCCAGTTGAATCTGCAAGGAATATAGCAAAAGAAATAGAATCTGTTTTATAGAGTCAATATATGAGCTAAAAAGTAGCTAGATTTCTCAAAATTATGCAAAAAAAGCTATAAATATTGGTTCTGATTAGAAAAATCCTTGCAGGAATGTTAGATATAGATGTATAATTAATTGTCATCTGATATGAAATAGAATCTTAAGTGATGTAATAACAATATTAGAGCTATTGTTTATAAAAAATATAATAACAAAATGTTATAAAATAATATTCAGATTGGGAGCAATATGATGACAAATCTGGAATATTTTCCTGATTCCCAAGGTTTTTATATGCGGACTGTTGAATATTTATATTGTCCGAAGAAAATTTAGCCTATAGGGTCAGGTTTTTTTGTGTACTAAGGATTTGTTCAGGAGCTTTTCAATTATCTGAGTTTCTTGTGAATATATATCAAATACTAAATGAGTCAATTGCTCGTCCTGTTTTTTTATTTTAGGTATTAATAAATTCTGGTTATATACCATAATATGAATACGCACTAATCTGATACGAAATAGACTAAGGGCGAGAGATTTTTGACAGGAGGTCGTGATCTTGCGCAAGCTTTTATTGACCGGTGGTGCTAGACTGCATGGTACGGTTAAGGTTAGTGGAAGTAAAAACAGCACACTTGCTATTTTAGCTTCTGCTCTTCTTGCAAAGGGTGAAACAATTTTGCATAATGTTCCTTCCATTGGTGATGTCAATACTATGATGGAAGTTTTGAGATCACTTGGTGTGAAGTGTGAGAGAGATACATCTGGTAGCGTTTATATTGATTCCACAGATATAAAAGCCACTGAAGCTCCTTATGAATTGGTGAAAAAAATGAGAGCTTCTTTTTGTGTACTTGGTCCTGTTCTTGCTAGAAAAGGATATGCTAGAGTTGCTATGCCTGGTGGTTGTGATATTGGTGCAAGACCAATAGATTTCCATGTAAAAGGCATTCAAGCATTAGGTGCTTATGTAAACAATGACCATGGTTTTGTTGAGGCTGAATGCAGCAAACTAAAAGGCACGCAAATTTATTTGAATTTCCCTAGTGCTGGTGCAACACAGCATTTAATGACCACAGCATGTCTTGCTGAGGGAGTTACTACCATTCATAATGCTGCTGCTGAGCCAGAAATATTAGAAGTGCAATCATTCTTAAATGCTATGGGTGCTAAGATTACTGGTGCAGGTACATCTACTGTTACTATTCAAGGTGTTCAGGAACTTAAAGCAGTTGAATATACTGTTGTCCCTGATAGAATGGAAGCTGGCACTTGGGCTGTTGCTATTGTTGCAACACTTGGCGATGCCAAAATTGTAGGAATCAAACCAGAACATGTTCAGCCATTTGTATTAAAACTCAGAGAAATTGGAGCTATTGTTGATATATATGAAGATTCAATGAGAGTAAGATGCAATGATAGGCCAATGGCTACAGATATTGTTACTATGCCTCATCCAGGATTTCCTACAGACTTGCAACAACCTTTTGCTGCATTGCTTTCTATTGCAAAAGGAACATCTATTATAACTGAAAATGTATATGAAAGAAGATTCAAATATGTTGATGAACTCAGAAGAATGGGTGCTGATATAAAGCAAGAAGGCAGAACTGCTGTTATAAATGGAGTTGAGAAACTTACTGGTGCTGAAACTGTTGCGTCTGATTTAAGAGCTGGAGCAGCATTGATTTGTGCAGCACTTGCTGCTGAAGGCACAAGCAGCATTTCGGGTCTTGAACATGTTGATAGAGGCTATGAAAACTTATTACAAAAATTAAAAGCTCTTGGTGCTCAGGTTGATTCCGCACCACTAGAGCAAGAGAGAGAGAAAGCTTATGTTTAGCCTGACGCCTGAGTTGGGCATTGATTTAGGAACTGCCAATATACTTGTTTACCTCAGAGGAAAGGGCATTGTTCTCAGAGAGCCTTCTGTAGTTGCAATGAACACCACAAACCAAAATCTAGTGGCTGTTGGTGAAGAAGCCAGATTGATGATAGGTAGAACACCTGGGAATATTGTTGCTATTAGACCTATGTGTGATGGTGTTATTGCAGACTATTCAACAACTGAAAGAATGCTTGCATACCTTTTTAACAAAGTTTGTGGCAGAAAAAGAATATTGAAACCAACTGTAGTTATTGCAGTGCCATCACAGGTTACTTCTGTAGAAAAGAGAGCAGTTGTTCAGGCTGCTAGAAGTGCTGGTGCTAAGCAAGCATATCCTATAGAAGAACCATGGGCTGCTGCTATTGGTGCTGGATTACCAATCTCTGCTCCCGGTGGCAACCTTGTTGTGGACATTGGAGGCGGCACCACAGACATAGCTGTATTGTCTCTTGATGGAATTGTGATAAGCAAGTCTGTTAGAATTGGTGGAAACAAGATGGATGAGGTTATTCAAAGATATATTAAAAATGAATATAACCTCATGATTGGTGATAGAACTGCAGAAGAAATAAAAGTGAAAATTGGAAGTGCATATCCATTGGAAACTGAGCTTGCATTGGAAGTTAGAGGAAGAGACTTAGTAGCTGGTCTGCCTAAGACTATTGAAGTTACATCAAATGAAATTAGAGATGCTCTTGGTGAACCCCTTGCAGGTATTATAGATAGAATAAAGAATGTTCTTGAAAATACACCGCCTGAACTAAGCTCCGATATTATTGATAGAGGAATAATGCTTACTGGCGGCTCAGCTCTACTTAGAAATCTTGATATGCTTATTTCTGAAGAAACTGGAATTCCTGTTCATGTTGCTGAAGACCCACTCTCTTGTGTAGCTCTAGGTTGTGGAAGAGCTTTGGAAAAACTTGAAGAAATAAAAGAACGGCTTATTGAAGTTGGCTATGAATAAAAAAAAGCTCCGATTACATCGGGGCTTTTTTTATGTGGAAAATGGAGTTTATTATGAGATTGTTTTTAATTTTATTTATTATCATGTTATCTTCAAATGTTTATTCAGATGAAGCAATAAAATACTCAGATGTTCCTGAGAATCACTGGGCAAAAGAAGCTATAGATTCTCTCACTGAGAAGGGGATAATGCAAGGGTATTCAGATAGTTCCTTCAAAGGTGATAATTATCTAACTAGATATGAATTTGCTGTTGCATTAGATAGAATGGTTGAGTTTATTATAAATAGTCAAAAACCTCTTGTTTTAGAAAATAAAATATCAAGTAATAAGCATTGGGCTAAACAGTCAATTTCAAATCTTACTGAAAAAAAGATAATATCAAAAGATTTTGTTAATGATAAAAATGGTAATAGCTATATCACGCAGGAAGAAGTTGGAAATCTTCTAGCAGATGCTGCTGTTATGATTATTGAATCAACAGTTCCCAGTGCATTTGAACATAAAGATTAGTTATTATCTTCATCATCAAGGTCTATTTTAAAAGTGGCAGTTGCTTGCTGTGCTTCAATCCATTCATCACCAGGTTTGATTGATATTTTAACATCAGCAGGAGTTTGAAATTTCTGACCTTTTTCATCAAATGCATCAACACCACCAGACAATACAATAATCTCAGTATTTTGATTGAAAACAGCTTTTTGTGCCTTAGCTGTTCTATCTGATTGTTTGAATACAACATTACCTGATATAGATGCAATTTTTTCTCTATATTGGTATTCAAGCTTATCACCGGTTATAATGGTAGG
>JBDNDK010000219.1:0-3615 GCA_046719185.1 Armatimonadota bacterium | reverse complement strand
AACCATATCATCTTTTTGTTATCCTCCAATGCTGCATCTGACTGTTTATAGAATTGTTGCATAGCATAAGGATCAACTTTGTATCTTCTGTTGTCCTTCATCTGCTCATTCATAAAATAACTTTGTGATATGTCTCTTGCCATATAATCTCCTATACTTGATTTATCCAACTTTGAATTTCTTCATAATCTTGTGCTTTCTTCATAGGTTTACCAAACCAATTAGCACTCATTTTATCTATAAATGGACTTAATATGGTAGATGCTGCTTGTCCTAATCCAGGAGCTACTAAATTCCCAGCTATTTGAACACCTGCCTTTACTCCCGTTGCCGCTAAATCACGCTTCATCATATTATTTTTAGCTGTCTTATCTATAACATACTTATCTTTCATTGCTTCTGGATCACCAGAACCAACTATACCATTTAAAGTATTAGCCATAAATAACATTGTATTCATATCCATAAAGCATATCTCCTTTTGTTATCTTCTTACAATCGTCATAGCCTTCTTTTTCTTCTCTTCTGTGGTATTAGTACCTGTAGTGTTAGTTGCACTAGTGCTAGCTTCTGTAGCATTATTTGTTAGCGTTTTGTTTAGAAACACCTAATCCATACTTAAAAGTATTTTTTGTTGTTGCTTCTGCCTGTGTATTTAAACCTGTCATATATATAGCTGGTAATCTGCCTATTGCTTCTAATAATGTTTTCTTTCGTCCCTCTCCAGGCATTAAGTTTTGTGTCAAATCACTTGATTGTGCCATTTGAGCTGCATACGTATCGTATCCACTCTTCGCCATCATCCCTGCTTTGTTATAAGCATCCATACTTAAATTACTATATGCTAAATCCTTTGCAAACTCACCTGCTGCTGCTGCTGCACTGTTACTTCCCATACCAGTATTAGCGTTTCTTGCCATCACTGCTTCAATTGCCTTATTCCCTATCTTATTTGCCATATTGTACGCCTGTTGCTGCATACCACTTGCTATGTTTCTTGATAGTTGCAAGCCTTCTGTTGCTGCCTGATTTAATTTTAATTGTTCCTGGTTCCTGTATTCCTTCGGTTTGTTTTGTCCATGTAACATCGTCAGCATATCAGATGCTGCTTGCCCAAATCCTCCTGCTAATCCCATATAAAATGTAGGCCCAAATATAGCATTCTGATGTTGTTCTACTTTTTTATCATTTCCCTGTATTGTACCATTTCCTGATACTTGTGCATTATTTAATAAATATCTAAACAACATTGTTGTAATATCATTGCTTTCCATATTAGTCGAAGTTGCTTCTGTACCTGCCATTTTACTTCTCCTTTGTTTTATTTATATTATTTAATTTTTTTTCCATTACATCTATACTATTATTAATTTTATTAATCTCTTCCTTGATTTCTTTAATACCTTCTATTATTGAATGTGATAATATGTTCATATATCTGTAGATACTATCAAATTCATAGTTTAACTTAGAATCATAATTAGTCTTGCGACTATTATTAAGAGTAATTTGATTTTTCATATATTCTTCCTTGTAGCTTGATACATTCTATGATATTAAAACAATAACTTGATATATGTATATGGTAGTTATTGTTTGTTAAGTTAAAATATAGCGGATATTTTAGAGTAAGGTAATTTATTCCAGGTTTACCAATATAAAATAATCTCCTTTTTTCATTACTGTCTATAAATGTTTCATCGGTTAATATTCTATTTGCAAATGTCTGATAATCCATTCCTAATGAAGGCAATATAACTTCCATAGTTTTTTCAGTTGTTAATTGCCCGTTTTTAATTCTGTTCACTTCAACGATTTTGGGTCTTATTCCTTGATTATCATATGCTAATCTTACAGTACCAATATTAGGTGCTACATTTTCTAATTTATAATCTATTATATTTGAATTTTTGTATTGTGGTGTTATCTTTACAATATAATTGATAGCTCTCAGTGATACAATTTTTTTAATTACATCTTTAGTTAATATTTGAATGTCGTTTGTTGGTACTATACGTATTTTATACGTGGACATATCGTTGTAATAGATATTCCATACAAAGTAATCTTTGTAAATTTTCATATTCAATTTTTCATTCCATACTTCTAATGCTATTGTATTTTCATATTGTATTTCTGGTAAGTATAACTGTACACTTGTATTATATTCTGGCAATTTACTTAAGCTTATTATCTTTTTATATCTTAAACTATGATACAATTTTTCAATTATATTCTTATATTGTAGAATATTTATTCTGTCTAATTTTATTGCTTGCCAACCTACTGATGTTGATGATTCTTTTACTGATATATTAGATAATTCAATTAGCAACTCATCTAAAGCATAATATTCTATTCCATTTGTAACATCATGTGATATAATTTCTAAATTAGGTTTGGTCTTTATTTCTACTTCTACATTTATTGGTGCTACCTTATATATGCTATCTCCTTCATATGTAACATCATATATGCCTCTGTTTAATACACAGTAATCTATTATAAAATTATCTGGAGCACTAATATTTGCTGGGTCTTTGGATTCGCTTATTTCATTTACAACTTTATATCCATAACTGCCTGCATACATTTTATAATAGTGTATTCTAAAATCTGGTCTGACATTATGTATTCTCATCATATTGTTATAATTTGTAACGTTAAATCCATAACCACAAAATGGTGAAACGGGAGTATATAGCGAATCATAATTATATAGTATTATCTTATGCTTTCTACCGTCAAATATATACGATGTTCTTAATAACGGAATAAGATTATCTCTATAATGCATTAATCTTTTTTTCACTAAGCGTCCCTGCATTTTTTTTCCTAACCATATACCATAAGAAACCTTTTCGTACATTACTGTATCGTTATTTGTTTTTGTTATATATTGACCAACTAAGTAAGGGGATAATTGTTCTATATAGTATTTTAGATTATTATAAATGTAAGAATTTGATAATCCTATCCAAGCTGTGCCTTTCGGTGCAGACTCAATAGGGTCAATTATGTTTTGAGATTCAGGTTGTATAGATGTATCTGTACATCCATTATCTATGCTAGCTTGTAATGCATTAATCTCTTCTATATGCCATATTTTCAACTCTGTATTATATACAAATTCATGTATTGTTAAACCATTCCAAACAACATATAAACACTTATCATTATCGTTATATAATAGTTCTATTGAATTAGGAATACTATAATATTCTTCATCAAGTATGATTTTAGCATTACGATCTATAGATTTTGCTGATTCCGTTTTTAATCCCTCATAATATAACGGCAACTGATGTGATGTTTTCCCGAAAATTCTTGAAAAATTCTTTTTATAGTAATCATCTATTTGGGTTGATATACATGCTACATCTATTCCATCAGTCACATACACTCCTTCTCTATTACAGAAATATACGCCATCCTTAGATACAGCAACATTTTTTTCATGCAAAGCTCCTGGATGATCTATTTTATTCGCTACATACCAGGTAGCTGAATTCGTTATATCTTGAAATACAACTAAATATATGCTATTTTTGGTGAATAATATCAAGTTATCCTTGAATACAGCAAATGATGTTATTTCTTCCGTGCATACATCTA
>JBDNDK010000218.1:0-3633 GCA_046719185.1 Armatimonadota bacterium | reverse complement strand
TGCACAACACCAATTATATTGTCCACATTATCCTCATATATTGGTATTCTTGAATGTCCTGTTGAGGAAATTAAATCTAATAAATCATCAAGCGTACAGTCACTTGGAGCAGTGTGCATATCAGTTCTTGGAACCATAACCTGTCTTGCTACAGTATCACCAAAATCAAATATTGAGTGAATCATTTGCTTTTCTTCACTCTCAATTATGCCTTCTTCTTCTCCAGTTTCCACCAACATTCTAATTTCTTCTTCAGTAAGAATAGGTGATGAAAACTTCACCTGTCCACCAAATGGCTTAACCAGTAAATCACTAAAGAAACCTATAACTTTAACTGCCGGCAATGCAAGTGTTGATAAAAATGATATAGGACCAGCAACAAACAAAGACAATTTTTCAGCATGTTGCATAGCAAGACTTTTAGGGGCAATTTCACCAGCTACTAATGTTGCAGAACCAACAATGACAGTAATGAATACAACAGCAATATTATAAGCAAAAGCCTCTGAAAAACCTAGAGAAATGAGCCACTTTGCAGGTCCATCTGCTATGTTCACAGCAGCAAAAGCAGATGCTAAGAATCCTACCAAAGTAACGCCAATCTGCACAGTAGCCATAAACCTAGTTGGCTTTTCTATAAGATTCTGCACAGTAATGGCTCTTGAATTGCCTTCTTCCACCAACTGCTTTATTCTAGTTCTTCTAACAGATACTAGTGCAATTTCCGCAGCAGCAAAAAAACCATTAAGCAGAATTAAAACAAAAATCAATAATAATTGTAAATATAAGCTACTAGGGTCGCTTTCTTCCACTTTTTTACTCACCCTGTCCGCATCTGTAATTAATTCTTAAATGACAAACATAAAAATTATTTGTCACCTGCAAATTTTCTACCCTATTACAAATAGATACAATCAGCAGTGCAATTAATACTGTTAAAGAACAATTAACAAGATACTTTGAGAAAGCAGTTAATTTATCAAAGGAGTCAAAAATCCATACACAATAACTGTGATTCCTACAGCTAACAATGCTCCAATAACTACCTCTCTAAGGGTATGAATACCTCCTTCTACTCTAGATTGTGCTACAAGTAAAGCAAGTAAAAATGCCATAACACCTACAATAATCTTACGAGACATAAACATAATAGTCATTGCAAGAAAAAAACCAACAGCAGAGTGTCCACTAACTACTCCACCTTTTAATATAGTACCTTTTTTGCCTTTAACCTTCCACATTGCAATTATAACACCCATCAGGATAAAAGAAACCAACATCACAGATAACCAGTCTGGTTCATGTAAATCTAATGTTGATGTAAATTTCTGAAATCCTTGGCCTCTAGGTAAAAGCAAAAAAGCAACCGCAACTGCATTAAATGCTGTAATCAATACAGCACCAGCTGCAATATCCTTGGCAAATTTTGCCAATGGATGATAGCTTTGCGTCACTAAATCGACAACTGCCTCAATTGCAGTGTTAAACATCTCTGCCACTAAAACCATTGTAGTGGTAAATAGCAACACTAATATTTCTTCTCTTGATAAATCAAATACAAGACTAATAATCAAAACCAAGACTAATATGAGAAAATGAAATCTCATATGTCTCTGTGTGCGGAAAACATGCACAACACCATCAATTGCAAATTGAAACCCTTTTAAAGGCTCTTTAAATAACTTCATTAATCCCCGTTCTTTTATAATTTTATGTATTTAAGTATTTATTTTGCAGGGTAAATAATTCCTCTTCTTGATTTTCATCACAATGATCATAACCTAATAAATGTAAAATTCCATGAACCAGAAGAGTATCTATTTCTTTTTCTAAGCTATGTCCTGCTTCGTTTGCCTGTCTTTGTGCTGTCTCAACAGAAATAACTATGTCACCAAGTAATTTTTCATCTTCTATATCAAAATTTTCATCACCTTCAATCAGAGAGAATGATAACACATCAGTAGGACCTTCCACCTCTCTATACTGATAATTAAGCTCAGAAATGTAAGAATCATCACAAAGAAGTATGCTTACTTCTATATTTTCATTGCAATTCTCTAACTGCAGAACTTTCTTCGTCAGATTTCGAAGATGCTGAACTCTCACCGGCAGGTTTTGTTCGTTTCTGATTAATACTTGCATCGTTATTTGTTTTTTTCTCCTCAGGTTTAACAGGCAATTCAGGATATTCTATTCTAGCATGCATTGTGCTTATTAAAGTTTTTACAAAAACACTTGCTATAGTCCCAACTTCCTTAAAAGTGAGTTCACTCTCGTCAAGTTGACCATCTCTAAGTTTCTCAGCTATCACTTTATTAACCATTAATTCTATCTTAGCAGGAGTAGGTTTTTCAAGACATCTTGAAGCAGCCTCAACACAATCTGCAAGCATCACTATAGCAGATTCTTTTGTCTGCGGCTTAGGTCCTGGATATCTAAACTGTTGTTCCACAGCAGTTGATGGGTCTTGTTCACCTGCATATTGACTGTAAAAATACTGAACCAATGATGTTCCATGATGCTGAGCTATGATATCCAAAACTATTTTAGGGAGTTTTGCTTCTTTTGCAATATCAACTCCATCTTTGATATGAGATGTGATCACCAATGCAGACAGCGTAGGATTCATTCTGTCATGTATATTTTCAATATGCTGATTTTCAATAAAAAAATGAGGTCTTCTAAGCTTGCCAATATCATGATAATATGAAGCTACTCTTGCAACAAGTGAATCTGCTCCAATAGCATCTGCTGCTGCAGCAGCCATCTGACCAATTAAAATACTATGTGTGTAAGTGCCTGGTGCCTCTATTACCAATCTTTTTAAAAGTGGTCTGTTGTTATCAGCAAGCTCTAAAAGACTAACATGAGTTGTCCTATCAAAAGGTCTTTCAAATGCTGCTGTTGCCACCCAAAAAATAAACGTTGAACCTAAACCTATCAATGCTGCCCAAAAAGAACTAGTCAGCATTTGCTCGAAACTATCTCCACTAATCCCTCCAATGACCCAAACAAGTATGATTCCTATTGCACCTATCATACCTGCACATCTCATAAGATCGGATCTGTCTCTTATATTGGATACGCTAAATACACCAACAAAACCAGTTATTAAGCTTGTGGTAGCAAATCCAAGCTCAAAATTTACCATAAAAGACAGAATAATAGATAGTAATGCAACAATTACAACTGCAACTTGAGGGTTTACCAATACAGATATAAGCATACCTGCCGATGTTACGGACAATACACCAAGATATCCAACCTGCTCTACATTAAGAGTAACACCTAACAAATTACCAGCAAGCTGAAGTATTAAAGTTGATAAAATTGTTATCAAAGAAAGCAATGTGAGGGTTCTAGTATTCGAATAAATCTCTGGATATAATCTGGATAAGAAAGTAGAAACTAAAACTACAGATGCAAAAATCAAAAGAACCAAAGAAAATAATGAAATGAAATCTATTTTCGGATGCCTTAAACCAAGAGCCTCAAATTTTTCAATATGCTCCTGAAGAACCATATCACCTTTTGCAATAATCTGTTCCCCTCTTATAATCAATCTATATTTAGGCTGAACCGTTTTTCTTGCTTCTTCCTGAGCTGCCAGAGTTCTTTCTTCATTATATAATC
>JBDNDK010000217.1:0-3659 GCA_046719185.1 Armatimonadota bacterium | reverse complement strand
TATATATTTAAAATTGATTACACTGAAACAACGCATGTAATAAATTGTAAAATTTGAACATTGAAATCTGCATAAAACCCTTGAAAACACTGGATTTCAGTTTTGTTTTATGATATAATATCTATGGTTGATAACCCCATATTTAACAAACATTTAACAAACAAAGGAGAATGCCAGTGTTCAGAGAAAACAACCAACATTTCCAGCAATCATTGATTGATTCCACCCAGTTGATGAGCAGTAAAGTCAAAGAAAAGCTTGAAAAGTCCTGGGCTCCTATCTTTTACGAAAATGTATTCTGCAAGATTGACGAGAAGCCATTTGCCCAGCTTTACGGGACAACCGGGAATCCGAATTTCCCTGTTAATATCTTGCTATCTCTTGAATATATAAAACACATGAAAGATATCCCTGATTCCGAATTAATGGATGATTTCTACTTTGACTATCTCGTCAATTATGCCGTTGGTATAAGGACACTTGGTGAGAAGCATCTTTCCGAAAGGACATTATACAATTTCAGACAAAGGATATATAAGTACAGTATAGAGAACCCTGGCAAGGATGATATATTATTCGGACAGTTCATAACACTGCTCAAAGTTTTTGCAGAAAAGGCGGGTATCAGTCTGGATGAGCAACGTATGGATACCACTATGTTTATGAGTAATATCAAAAAAGCCGGTCGCATATCCCTTGCATATGACGTGCTGGTAAAAGCGGTAAAGGCAATCCCTGCCGGCCTTGCTACCGCAAATCTTTCGAAGGTGCTGGAACCGGAATTCAAGACTGATACACTATACAGAGCAAGGATCAGTGAAAGTGATACTAAACTGACTCAACTTTTGAATCTGTGCAAAGAAGCACTTGATATACTTAATACATTGCCAGATGTCTCAAAGTCCGATGAAGCAAGGATCCTTCGCAGATTTATCAAAGAGCAGTCGGTGGAGGATGAAACCGGTAAAATTATACCCAAAAGCAAAAAGGAAATCAGCTCCGGTTCATTGCAATCGGCATATGATGAAGATGCTACCTACCGCAAAAAGAGTAATGTCGGTCAAAGTGGCTACGTACTTGAGATTGCAGAGACCTGTGATAAGGATAATCCGTTTCAGCTTATTACGGACTATACCGTAGAAGCCAATAATGTAAGCGACGTCGAGATTATCCAGAATAGGCTCGGAACCATTAAAGCAAATACCGGCTGTAAAGATCTTTACATAGATGGAGGCTTTCATTCCAAGGATGTCTCAGATGCCGCCAGTGCTAAAGGGATTGAGCTGCATTTGACTGACATGAGTGGTACAAAACCATCAAAAAAGCTCCCGGTAACTGACTTTGAAATAGATGAAGTAAAAAACACAATCATCAGATGTCCTGGCAATCAAGTGCCCGAAAGAGCAGCACTCAGTAGTGGTCAGACTGTGGCACACTTCCCTCATTCTGCTTGTGACAATTGTGAGTATCGGGAGATTTGCCATACCAAGCGTCAAAAAAAGGATTATGTTGTACGTATTAGCCTCAAATCTGTCAATGCTGGCAGAGAACGGGTAAAGGTTCAGGAGTTCAAAAAAGAAAATACCAGCAAAAGAGCAGGGATTGAGGGTAGTAATTCAGCTTTAAAGAGAAAAGGGCTCAGTAAGCTCAAAGTCCGAGGCAAGGCTAAAAGCAAAGTAGTTAGCGGGTTAAAAGTAGTGGCTCAGAACATAAAAAGATTTATCAAGTACTTGCTTGGGGGATACAAACCCAAAAACATTGTTATCCCACCCAACGGGATAATTATGCCCAATCCCGTGTAAAACGGGAAGTTATCCACAGAAAAGGGTGAATTATACCTAAAAAAACCGGTAAGTAACTCTAATAAATACCATATATACCCATTTGGTTGGTTGTTATGCAGTTTTCAAGGTACAGTTGAAAATTCAATACTTTTTATTTTAGTGTTGTTTCAGTACAATCAAAATTAAAATCAAAAATTAAGCAACATTCTTCTATATGTTCTCTTGCATAATCCGTTAAACTTATATTTCCTAATTCATCACTTTTTATATATTTAGAATCGTTAATACAAAAGTGATTGTCTATAAATATAAAGTTTCCTTTTTTTACAGTTTCTTTAAATTTTTCATCTGCATAAAGTAAAAAAAGTGCATCTTGAACTTCTATTGTATAAGTTTGATTATTTTTTAATGCGTTTTGTTCCGAAATATAACTTGTTACATAATGATTATCAACAAATAGATATATCCCCTCTACTTCATGATATCCCAAATCTATCATCCTAATTTTTGCAGCAAGTTTTGATACACCAAAAAAGTCAGCTAATTCATATATAACCGATTCTAAAATATCAGTTTTTCTTGTAGTATTTAAAACTTTTTTATTCTTTTCAATTAATTCTTCTATTTTTTCTTTTGTTTGCTTAGCTGGCATTAATATTCTAGGTGCTAAAGCATTGGCTTGCCATTCCATTATTTCATATGGGCTCCACCCTTGTTTTGGTTTTGTGGTTTCAGTTATATTGCATAATATATATTTTTTATATTCATTATATAAATTTACAAGTTCAAAGTATTTTCTATGTAATTCCCAATGCACACACTCGTGTATTATTGTGTTATTAACTGAACCTAAATTTCGCATAAAATAATTCTTAGGATCTACTATTATAGTTCCTTTTTTGATAAATTTTTTTTCGTAACTATTTTTTTCAATATCAAAGTATTCAAATTAACAATCATCAAAGACTATTTGTCCAAATGCTTTTGATGATTTTGTTATATTCATTTCTAATAGTTCAAGCCCCATTCGTTCTACAATTATTTGGGGTAATACTTTCATTGGTTTTTCTAATGCTTCAGGAAAATATTTTTTTAGAAAAACTTCTGCAACGAAATCAAGTTCTTCCTTCTTTATTATGGGAATTAGACTTTCTGAAGAACGTAGTTTTAAATTACTCCTATCATTGTTATATACCGCCACCCTTTTTATGTTAAAATTATTTATGCCATTATTTAATTCTGCATTGCAAGATATAATAAACCATTGTTCAGTTTCATCAGTTCTCCTATCTCTTTTTACAGTTTCAGCAATTTTTACTTCAGCAGCAACTATCAAATCAAATATTATTTCATTTCCTTCTGAAGGTATTATATCAATAGCATTAACTCTATAATCATATAACTCCGCTTCATCAGGTGATTTTACAAAGTATGTACTACATTCAATTCTATCAGGATTTTCTTCAATAAAGTTAGATAGTTCTTCATAAATTTCATTGTAGAATAGACTTTCAATTAGATCTTTAAAAGAAGCTATTTGGGCCATGGAACGCCTCCTAAAAATAAATAATTTTATTAAAACATTGTTAGTTTATTAGATAAATTATACTATTATTCAACAACAAATTTGGTCAATAATTGTCGATTGTCAAAATTTTCTTTATATAAATGTCTTTTTATTGATTGCTGCAGAGCTTCTAGCACCAATTGCTTTACTTAAAAATATTCATGGTCTAAACCCTGCTATGATTCAAGCCATGTGTAATGTTTCTGAGGAAGCCTCACAGTATATATTTAAAAATATAAATACCTTTGGCGATTTTGAAATGTATAGGCAGGTTGAAATGATGTTTTTAGAGAAATTTTTTGATTTTG
>JBDNDK010000216.1:0-3665 GCA_046719185.1 Armatimonadota bacterium | reverse complement strand
TCTACAGCGACGCCAAGTATTTGTTTATGGTAGGGAGAATGATGTATTGATATGTCTTAGCACATCAGGCGGTGCAAAAAATGTAATCAATGCAGCAAAAGTTGGCAGGGCATTTGGATTGAAGGTGGTAGGTTTTACTGGTGAAAGAGAATCTGAGTTAGAAAAGTATTGTGATATAACAATAAAAGTTCCAAATGCAAAAACATATAAAGTTCAGGAATTTCATCTTCCTGTTTATCATACAATTTGCTTAATGCTTGAACAATTAGTTTTTGAGTGATACAATATCTGCTATAAATTTTAATTTATGTTTGATATTATAATTAGTGTTGTTAGTGATTTTGTTTTATAAAATGATTTAGTGAAAAAATATTTATCCATTAAAAAATCACATTAATGATAAATGTCACAAAGACAAAATGATTATTTGTGTAATGTATCTGGTATATATGAAACTTTTTTTATAATTAAATGAATATTGGGCATAATTCTAAGAAAATCAGGGAATTCTATAGACATAAAGTTAATAATAGGGTATAATAATTTTGTGAATGGTGTTTCCGACGCTCCCAGAAGTATCTTAGAATATGCTTTAGTGCTAATGTTTTACTGTCATATAATGACACTTGGTCTGTTAATTTGTGTAATATTATTTTACTTGTAGTTCGATAAAGTGAACGGGGGCTAAAAATGAATGCTTATCCATTAAATACCGGTATTCATGACAATACATCTTTGAGATCTTGGTATTTTGATATACTGGAAAGCAATGGGTGTGAAGTTAGTTATTTTAACTGTCAGGGTTTGGTTTCATCAAAATTAGATGAAAAAACAAAAGAAGCCTATCTTAATTTTGTTATTGATGCACATAAAAGAGGCTTCTATGCTTGTGCACAAATACCCACAAATTTATATTGGGGTCTTGAAATCCCAGAATCTGAAGCTCAACATGATATTGACAACAAACCTTTGTTGTTGAATGATGGTGGGTTTTATCCTTCAATTGCATCTGATATTTGGAGAGAAACTCTAAAGGATTACACTACTCTTTTAATTGAAGAATGTGGATTTGATTGGGTTACTTTTGAAGAGCCAGTTTTCAGAGTTGATATACCCGGAACTAATGACAAGTTCTATGAAAAGTTCAAGTCTATGTTCCCTGATTTTGATTATCCAAAAGAAAAAAACAATAAGCCTCCATATATGAGGCTTCAAGATGCAAAATCTGCTTTGATAGTTGATTTCTGCACAGATATTGCTGCACATGCCAAGTTAACTGGTGCAAGAAGAGTTGGTTTTGTATTTGGTGCATTTGCAAAGTATGCAGAAAGTGGTGGAGAAAAAGACTCCAAATTCTGTGATTTTAGCAGAATAGCAAACCTGCCAAATGTTGATTTTGTGGTTTCAGATTTTAAGCCTGCAGAGGATTATATACTTTCAAAAAAAGAAGGCAATGAATTAGTTGCTGATGTGCAGAGATACTATACTGAAGTATTTTTAATGAATGCTGGCAAGGATGTTCTTCTTGTGGCACAAGATAACCCTGCTTTGCAAAAAGAAGCAGATATAAATGCTATTAAAAGAGCAGCTGCAGCTTGTGTGGTTGCATCTCCGGGTGGGTTTACTTATGCATATTCACCTTCATCTCAGGAAGCTGATAAAGAGTATATTGATATTATTTCACAAGCTGGGAGCATTAGTAGTAAATTAGGTGGTATAAGGTCATTAGTTGCTCTCATTACATCTTGTTCTGCTGCATGCCATGCAGAGCCTGGATACAGCAAAGTAGTTTATAATCATGCGTTTTCAATTGCAAGACATATAGCATTTGAAAGCCATCTTCCTTCTGCTTTGAAATTCCATGCAAATACATTGTCTCAGGAACTTGAACTTCATCCAGAAGTAAAAGTATTAGTGCTTGAGGAGCATTTCCCTATGTCAGCTGAGCAGATGAGAGTGTTGAGAGATTGGTTTGAAAGTCCCGGTAAACATGCTATTATTGCATTTGGTTCAGGATATGGATATTCACCATCAGTTAATGAGCCGGGTAATAAACCTTGTTCAAGAGCACTTCCCGGAGTATTTGAATTGATTGGAATAAAGCAGGAAGAAGATCAGCCACAGGTTGTGTTTAATGAACCTGTTGACCTTAGAGATGTTTCAAGGGTCAGAAGGTCTGCTTTCCTTGGTGATGATACAAATATAGGTGTTACAAAAGTTGCCAATGTGAGAAGGCTGTTTGGTTCCAGAGCAAATGTGTTGTATGAAGCTGATGTAGCAAATGAAAAGATTCCAATTGTTGCAGAATGGAGAGATAGAAAAACTCTAGCATTGTTCTGTGGTTTTGGGTTGTCTGAAGTAACTGCAAAATCTGCTGAAAAGGCAATAAGATATGCTTTGAAAGAAGTTGATGCTCCTGAGCCTTTATTGGATTCTTGCACAGATGGAATTGTATGGAATCAGAATGACAATGAATATATTGTTGTTGCTAATGTTTCAGATAAGCCTGCTTCAGCAATAGCAAGAACAGGCAGAGCAAATCTCTGGGATTGCAAGGCTCAGAAACTGCTCCCAGATAAAGATCCGACTATAGAGCTTGAGCCAAACTCTTTCAACTCATATAGAATAGTTGGCAGAAGGTCTAAGTTCTTTGATATTCTTGGAGCAATCCATTTGAGAAGGCTTATAGATGGTGCTGGAAAAGCTGAAATACATATACTTGCAGGAAGAAGCACTATTCTTGTATTAAGAACTCTTCCTAAAGATGTATTAGTAGATGGCAGAAAATGTGGGACCACCTATGAAGAATCAAATGGAGCTTATAGAGTGAAGCTTGAAAACTGCTCACAGGGTGAGAGATTAATAACCATTAGATGGTAGTTTAATCAAATAATAATCAAAATTAAGATATACATTAAATTCTGAGATTATATGTCTCAGGATTTTTATTTTATATTATTTATATGAAGGATAAAAAATGCTTGGGTATTAAGTAAATATAAATTTTTATTTTCTACAGGGAGAATCTAATTCTTATGTGTAAATCTTTTGCTATCTTAATTTTCTTATTGTGTTTTGTTTGTTTAGGAGCTAGTTGTGAAATGAAATCTGAATATAATCCTGTTAATCCTCCAAAACCACCTGTTATAACTTATCCTAATGCATCTGTAGATACTCTCAAGCCAAATATTGCTTGGTTTGGAGATGGTCATACAGCATGTCAGGTTGAAATAACTGATTCAAATGGAAAAATAGTTTGGCAATCTGATGAAGAGCTGACTTTTAGTCCATATATTCAAACTCAAAGACTTCCTTCATCATCTATTCTTAATGCAAGAGTCAGAATAAAAAATCCAGCTGGCTGGAGTGAATGGAGCAATCCTAAGACCTTCAAAACTCCAGAGTCTCCAATTGTTAAAATATTAAACCCTCAAAATGCAGGAAGAGTAAAAGGTCCTTATGTTACTATCAGCTGGGATATTCAGTCTGATATTGCTATTGATAAACAAGAGATATCAATTGATGGTTCAAAATATGAAGAGATACCTACTGGTGAAAGAGATTAGACCAGGGGCTCGCCGCGATGGCGATCGCCGACGCGCTGCGGGCTCGCGAGGCCGCCGGCGCGGTCGCGCCGCCGGGGTTGCTCGCGCTCGGTGAGCGGT
>JBDNDK010000215.1:0-3668 GCA_046719185.1 Armatimonadota bacterium | reverse complement strand
TCAGGGTTCCATCTTCTGTTGCTTTATAACTGCCTCTAAATCTATTGATTCCTGCTCTGCCTATTACATTTCCATATTTAAACTCTATCCAGTTGTTTTCATCATTTGGTTCAGCATTGATAGTAGTATCATCATTATATTGTATAGATTCAAGAACCCATTTGCCTGAAGCTAGTTTGAATAGTGATGATTTTTCAAGCTCTTCAATGATAGGTTTTAGTATGCCTTCTTTATCAAGTCCATTTAGTGCACTATATGGCACCAGAACTTTTCTATCACCTTCAGCTCCAGATCCTAATTCATACTTGTTGAATAAAAACAATAATCCATATTTTTCAATTGCAAACCTTTGAGCCTGTTCATCAGTGAGAGTTTTCCACGTTCCAGATGATATTGCAGATGGGGTAGCTTGCATTAGTTCAAGTAATTCTTTGATAGCATTTGATGATTCTTTTACTGCATCAGTTGCACTATGGAAAAGGTCTTGCAGATATATTTTTTCTACACTATCATTGAATTTTGCATAGTTTATTACATTATATGTGGTGTTGGCATTTGCTCCACCAGTATATTCATATCTTTCAACATATCCGCTGCAAATAGTGGGAGAATCCACTGTAACAGTAGGAGTTACGATAAGTGAAAATCTATCAGAAGCTACAACTCCAGAACTCATTCCAGCACCTTTTATCAATTTCAAAAACTCTCTATAATCATTTCTTTCTGCTCTCATACTGGCAGAATTTGCCATATTGGCTACTGGACCTTTAGATTTGAATCTTGGATATGATATACTTACTTGCCAATGTCCAGTTTTAGAGTTCTTTAGCTGTGCTAAAACTGAGCTTGGTATTATCAATAAAGCTAGTAATATACCTATAACAAGCAAAACACTTTTTCTTTTTGATTTAGACATAATAAACCTCCATAAAGTTATTTTTATAAACACTAATATCACAAGTATACCCTCAGACATGAACTTGAAACAAAGAAATGGTTGAATATATTCTCAAAAAAGCTTAATATTAATTTGCGTCTATTATTTTCAAAAACTCATCACAGCTATTTAGCTGTTTTGCTTCTTCTATACACCATGGTGATAGGAAACCATCTTTTTCAATGAGCTGCATAAAGTCTTGCCAATTCATCCATTGTATATCTTCAACTTCTATAGGGTTTGGTGCTGGATTATTATTGATAAAACCAACTAATACAGGGCAAATTTCATTTTCCACAATCCCATCTTTCTGTGCTTTATATCTAAAGTTTGGAAGAATAACTTTTATATTTTTTAGTTCAACTCCAAGTTCATCAAATGCTCTTCTTTTTGCCGCATTTTCTATTGATTCTCCAAGCATTGGATGTCCGCAGCAGCTGTTTGACCATTGCAGTGCCCAAGTCTTTTTATACTTGCTTCTTTGTTGTAGAAGCAGTTCACCTTTATCATTAAATATGAATATTGAGAAGGCTCTATGAAGTTTTGTATCAGCTGTATGCACTTTGCTCTTTAGCTCAGTGCCCAATACTTTATTATTATCATCTACCAAAACAACGCATTCCTCATTTGATTTCTTATATTTTGCAAATGGATATTTTACAATCTTTTCTGCAAGACCAAATAACCCAAATGTGAAGAATAAAGACAAAAGCATATATTTTAAAAATGTTGAAAAAGTGCCATATTCTCTGAGTCTTCTATCTGAAACCCAAATGCCGGTTTTAAGATTGCCAAATTTTCCTTTTCTTGAAGCTTTTCTGATAAAATCCATATCTTCATAAGCAGAGATATCTTTGAATCCTCCAGCTCTTAATGCAAGCTCTCTTTTTGCTAATATACAACTTCCAGCACCAGAAGCTAATATCTTTTGTATCAGAAAGAATATTGTATTAAAGAAGATATAAAATGCAGATATAGAAAAACTTGATGGATATGGTTTATACCAAGGACATGCAATATCAAGATTTCTTTTTTTCATTTCATCTATAGAGTCTTGAATGAAGTCTGGAGTTGGAATAGTGTCAGCATCAAGGAATATCACAATATCTCCCTTTGCATTCTCCAATCCCATCTGTCTTTGACCTCCAACGGAAGGCTTTGTCTGCAGGAAAGTTACTTCTGGAAAGTTTGAAACAATCAAAGATGTGTTGTCTGTTGAACCACCATCAACAACTATTATCTCAATAGGTTTGTGAGATTGATTTAATAGTGCATTAATCAATCTGCCTATATTGTTCTCTTCATTCAGAGTTGGGATTACTATACTTATTGTTGTCATTTATTTAATATCACCACAAAAAATGCTGCCATGCCTATTATTGTATTTATTATAGGAAAGTACCAATATACTTTGGCTGTTGTTTCTTTTTTTTGAAAGATTAACACAGCAGGAATAATTGGGTATATCAACAGGGCAAATGTGAATATATTATAATGCAAAGTATAAATAATACATAATGCAAATGCCAGCCATAAGAATGTGCATAATATAAGTGAGCCTTTGAAGCCTAGAAAAGTGGCAGTTGTGTTTAATCTAGCCTTAATATCACTTTCTATATCAGGAATTGCAGAGTATAAATGCATAGCAGCGGTCCACAAAGCAGCTATTATTATCCATTTAAAAGGAACTATCTGTCCACTGGCATGCTGATACCCAAGAAAACCAGGTACTGCATAAAGAACATTTGAAGCTGAATCAAAAAATGGTCTTGCTTTAAGCCTAACAGGTGGAGTGCTATATGCAATAGACAGCAATACAAAAACAGCAATCATTACAGAATTATATATATTTTTTTGAATCAATATCATAATAATTGATAGTACTAGCATAAATATAACAGCATTACTGATAATAGGTTTTTCATTATTTAATAACTTATGTTCAACTGAACCCTTCTTGGGATTAATGGCATCAGTATCAGTGTCAAATATATCATTCACACCATAAAGCAATAAGTTTGCAGGAAATAAAAAGAATAATAAATGAAGCCAAAACCACCAATTCAGCAATTGCTCTGGATTGTCTATGCCTATTGTGTACCCAACTAGATATGGTCCTGCAAGATATAGCCAAAATCTCCATCTGGATAAGTTGATGAGCATTTTTGCATTATAAAAAAGTATACTATTCACCATATTATTTATGGTTTCTCCATATCTGTGATGGGTTCTTTTGATGAAGTATTTTGATTTGATAATGTAACTGTAATAAAATTCTGAATACCTTTTGAAATAATTGTTAGTTTATTGGGTTTTACTTTTCTTTTCATTATTACTTTAGGGTCAGCATATATTATTGAAGCTGTTAAATCAAACATATCAGAAGCAGTTTTTATTGCAATTAGATATCTTTTGGGAATGTATTTATAGCCATTAACTGCCTCAGCATACCATTTTTTATAATAATCTATCTGTCTATGAATTAGCTTATTGAATGCTTCAGTGTTTTCATCAGCAGATGTTAAGGTAAGTTTATCAAAACCAGTTTTATGTATTTCATCAATGGGAATATACACTCTTCCCATTTCTATATCTTCTTTTACATCTCTAATAATATTTAGGTATTGAAAAGCTCTGCCAAGCAGTCTGGCATATTCAAATGATTCATCTGGCAGAGCCATTACTCTAGCCATCATCAACCCTACCACCTCAGCAGAGCCATTCGTGATGG
>JBDNDK010000214.1:0-3694 GCA_046719185.1 Armatimonadota bacterium | reverse complement strand
AAGAACAACGTCTAAAAACCCTATCCATACACAATCAATGGAGAGATATATATCTGCGAAAGTTGAAGAAGCAGCTACACAGGCTCAACTTGATGCACTTGAGGCAGTGGAAGTAAATACAAGAGCTGAGCTTGCATCCCTTCCAGCAAAAGAGGCAAAAATGGCACAATTAGATGCCGATTTACAGGCAGCAAAAAATACATATAGTCTTATGAAGAATAAGCTTGAGGAAGCAAAAATAAGAGAAGATCAAGCACAAAATGAGCTTGCTCTTAGAACAATAGATTCAGCTTTTGTAACTAGAGTAAATCAAAAACAATCATTAAAATTAATTTTAGCACTAATTTTAAGTCCAATATTAGGAATAGGTGTTGCTTTCTTGTTACATTATACAGATAATACTGTAAGAACTGCACAGGATGCTGAAAAATTATTAGAACTTCCTGTTTTATCTGAGATTCCAAGAGCAAGAGCACATTCACTTCCTAGGCAAAAATGTGCAGAGGTATTAAATGTTGCTCATCAAATGCTAACATCTAACTTATGGATAGCAAGTCAAGATAATGGATTGAATGCAATTACAATAGTAAGTGCAGAACCTGATGCTGGAAGAAGTGTTACTGCATCCAACCTTGCTGTTGCCCTTGCAAAAGAGGGTGCAAAGGTTATATTAGTTGATTGTGATTTTAGAAAACCATCACAACATAGCATATTTGAAATTTCAAACAATATTGGTATAAGTAATCTGCTAAGTGGAGGAGCAGTATTAGAAGATGTAATAATACCTACAAAAATAGAAAATCTTGTAATAATTCCATCAGGACCTATGCCCGACAATCCTGTTAAATTGCTTAGATCTGATGAAATGCAAGATTTTTGTGATCAAATAAGAGAAGTTGCAGATTTTGTTGTTTTTGATACACCTGCAGGTGTTGCATTCCCTGATCCTATATTGGTATCAGCAAAGGTTGGTGCTGCATTGATGGTTCAAGCAGCAGGAAAAGTGCCTAGGGGAAGTGAAGTAGATCTTAGGAACAAACTTCAATCTATTGGTGTTAATGTAGTTGGTGTAGTTTTGACACAGGTGAAAAGAGAAGATTCAAGTGGATATTTCCATTATCATAGATCTTATTCTGGACTTCCCTCTGCAAGTTTGCCAAGTAAAACATCTGCATAATTTTGGGTGTTTTTAAGAATTGATAAAAATCCCCATAAGAAATCTTGTGGGGTTATTTTATATATAAGTTAGGAGTGGGAAATGTGTTATGAAACAAAACAGCCTGATATAGGAGAGGTGATATTAGGTAAAGACTGCAATATTGATGCTAATGTGATATTAGGCTATAAAACAGGAAGAAAAATAAAGGATTTTGCATTAAAGATTGGTGATAATGCAAATATAAGAGCTGGATCTGTAATATATGGTGGCACATCAATTGGGAAAGGTTTTGCTACTGGTCATAATGTAGTTATTAGAGAAGAGAATATTATTGGTGATAATTTTAATGTATGGAATGGGACAACAATTGATTATGGCTGCAAAATTGGAAATAATGTAAAAATACATTGTAATTGTTATGTGGCACAGTTTACTGTTATTGAAGATGATGCTTTTATGGCTCCTGGAGTTACAATTGCAAATGATATACACCCAGGATGTGATTTTTCACAGCAATGCATGAAAGGTCCATATATAGAAAAAGGTGTACATATTGGTGTAAATGTAACAATTCTTCCATTTATAACAATTGGTGAATATTCATTAATAGGATCTGGAGCAGTAGTTATTAAAGATGTTCCACCGGGTTCTGTTGTTGTTGGGAACCCTGGGAAGGTGATATGCAGTATTTATGATTTGAAATGCCAAACTGGGTTGACAGATGAACCATACAAGAATATACTTTTGAATGGCTCATTACCCCAAGACAAATAGAAGAGGTGTTATATGGTTCCCCTCATAGATCTTAAAATTCAACACAAAGCAATAGCTGAAGAAGTAGAATCTGCAATAAAAAGAGTATGTGAAAACACTGCATTTATCTTAAGTGATGAAATGAAACAATTTGAAGCTGAATTTGCACAATACTGTGGAGTAAAATATGGTATTGGTGTAGCAAATGGTACTGATGCTTTATTTTTATCATTACTTGCATGCGGTGTTGGTGTTGGTGATGAAGTATTAGTTCCTGCTAATACATTTATTGCAAGTGCAGCGGTAATAGCACATGTGGGTGCAAAACCAGTATTTGTAGATTGTGATCCAGAAACATATTGTATTGATATTAAAAAGATTCCATCTGCATTATCTAGTAAAACAAAGGCAATAATAGCAGTGCATTTATATGGACATCCTGCTGATATGGATTCAATACTAGAAATTGCTAAAAGTAATGGTATAAAAGTAATAGAAGACTGTGCACAAGCACATGGTACATTATACAAAGGGAAACACATTGGTGGTTTTGGCGATGTAGCTGGATTTAGTTTCTATCCAAGTAAATCATTAGGTGCGTATGGAGATGCAGGAATCGTACTCACCAATTCAGATGAGATAAAAGACAATCTATATTTATTAAGAGATAATGGCAGAACAAGTTGGAATGAGCATGCAATTGTTGGATATAATTCAAGACTTGATGGAATACAAGCTGCTGTTTTGAGAATAAAACTTAAACATTTAGATGAATATATTGATGGAAGAAGAGCACATGCAAAAAAATATGCTGAAATGCTTGGTGGATTAGATTCAATAGTATTGCCAATAGAAAAAGATTATGCAAAGCATTCATATTATGTATATGTGGTCAGAGTAAAAAAAAGAGATGATTTTATGGCAAAACTCAAGGAAAAAGGTTGTGGGTGTGGTATTCACTATCCAATTCCGCTTCATCTACAGCCAGCATTTGCATATCTTGGAGGCAAAAAGGGCGATTGTCCTGTAGCTGAGCAATATGCTGAAGAAATTGTTTCAATACCTATGTTTCCTGAGCTAACAGAATCTCAAATTATTGAAGTTGTAGAAACAATTAAGAATTCATTATAATAATGATAGTATTAGAGGAAGTGAAAGAAGTTGCTAGATAAACAGCAATATTGAAAAGAGGTAGTTGAAGTGGCAACTATACATAAAACCACTGAAGATGAATCTGAAAATATAATACATGTTCCTATTGTAAAGACATATAAGAGCAAAAGAGTGCTTGACCTTATAGCTGCATCTGTTGGTTTGTTAATAATATCTCCTATTGCTCTGATTGTAGCTTTATTAATAAGAATAACTAGTCCTGGACCAGTCTTGTTTAAGCAGACAAGGATTGGTGAGAATGGGAAAGAGTTTACATTTTATAAGTTTAGAAGTATGGCTGTAAATTGTGATGACTCAACCCACAGAGAATATATAAAGCATTTTATACAAGGCAATGAAGAAGAGCTTAAAAAGTTCCAAAATAAAAAGAAGCTGTATAAAATGACTTGTGACAATAGGATAACACCTATTGGAAAATTTATAAGAAGGACCAGCCTTGATGAAATACCTCAGTTGATAAATGTTTTTAGAGGTGATATGAGTATGGTTGGACCAAGACCTCATATACCATATGAGGTTGAATTATATAAAAATTGGCATAGACTTAGATTAAAAGGAAAACCGGGTATAACTGGTTGGTGGCAGATACACGGAAGAAGCAAAGTTACT
>JBDNDK010000213.1:0-3696 GCA_046719185.1 Armatimonadota bacterium | reverse complement strand
CCTCTTGTTAAAAAAACAAAGAGGCTTTTGTTAATATTGATTTGAATTTTTATCCCAATCAACCGTGTTGTCAATTATTCTTAATTAAACCGTTTTTGTTAGAAATACAAATACTACTTATTAAAAAAGGGAAAATTTTACACAAAACTAACCCATAAGCTCTTCAAAAAAAGAGTTGTTTTCGGTTTCAAATATTAGAAATATAGTAGTAAATTTGCTTCTTACAAATGAAACAGTTTAATCTAAGCTTCTATAATGCCAATTTCAACAGCTCTCTTGAATGCTTGGAATCTATTGGAAACACCCAGCTTCACATAAGCTCTTGCAAGATGAAAATCAATGGTCCTTTTACTTACGCCAAGTGTTTGAGCCACCTCATTAGAGCATTTGCCATCAAAGATTAGCCTTAAAATCTCCAGCTCTCTTTCTGTTAATTTTGACAAGCTTTCTTGTTCCGCTGAAGCTACTACAGTTCGATCTGTGCCAACCATATCCCAGCCCCCTCTCAGGTTTCAAAATATCGTTCAAGTCGGTTCCTCGTAACTGCCATCCTTAGCTTCTTTAACGCCCTTGCCTCTAATTGACGGACACGTTCTCTAGTGACGTTTAGCTGTGACCCTATCTCTTGAAGAGTAGTGGTAGTGCCGTCCGTCAAACCAAATCTTTTTTCTATAATCATTCTTTCAAGTGGGCTTAGCCACTCCAGCAATTCAGACAATACTTGCTGTCCTTCTTGCTCCATTGCATCTTGTTCTGGGCTATGAGCTTCTAAACTTGTTAATTTATCCAATAGAGATGTTGAGTTATCTTCATTAACTCCTTCATCAAGTGAAACCAAAGCCTCAGAAGCCTCTAACAGTTTCATTACTTTATCTTTTGGAAGGTCTGCCCTTTCACAAAGCTCTTCAACGGTCGGTTCTCTACCATATTCACTAGAAAATGAATTGCCTATTTTATTCAGCTTTCTAATAGACTGAATAATATAGCTCGGGACCCTTATTGCCCTTCCCTGCCGTTCAATAGCTCTTGTGATAGCTTGCCTTATCCATGCAACAGCATAAGTGCTAAATCTAAACCCTTTATCAGGATCAAAAGACTCTACAGCCTTCATAAGACCTAGATTCCCTTCCTGAATAAGATCCGGTAATGGAATGCCAGATCTTGAATAGATTTTTGCTACACTTACAACTAATTTTAAATTTGACTCAATGAGTATCTTTTGAGCATACTCATCACCAGACTTTGCCCTTTTTGATAAAATCTTTTCTTCATCAGCAGAGAGCAAAGGCCATTTTCCAATCCGGCTTAAATATAGCTCCATTGAATCACAAAGGTCTGAATCTTTGTTGATTCTTTTGCTTTTACCGGAACACAGCCCTGTCAATTCCAGCACTTCGCTGCTCATCGACAAGCCTCCTTCCTCCTACTAACTACCTCATCTTAGGAACATTTACGGCACTTTTATCGTCCTAAGAATGTCATACAATACCAGCACTTTTTACCGAATTATCGGCGTAGTGCTTTTCTATATTTATAACGGTCTGCAATTATTATAAATAACAACAGACAAAAGTGTAATTACGTGGCAATTTTGCCATACATATCTGCGACATAAAATACTGAAGCATACAGAAGACACATTTAATTAAAATATTATTGAAACCAAAGAGACAACAATCCCTAAGTCTATTCTTCATATTGGGTATTAATTAGTATACCCAAAGAAAAATAGATATAGATTACATATTTCAATAAATTTTAATTAAAATGTATTATTAGATTTCTCAGACAATAAATCTAATAAATCTGATATTACATGAAGCTAATCTTTCGATTAACATCCCCCACAACATGCAACTACACCTGATGATTACTTCTACAAAACCTACTCTGAATCCTTTAATTTTTTTACATTTTTTTGTAGTTCATAAGTTAATATATCTCTATAATCACAAAATGACAATTAAAACAAACAGAATAGAGCATTATAGCAGTACTAGTTACTTGTGAAGTTTTGGATATTAAAGCCAATCACCACACAGTTTTAGATTATCAAATTGACAGAAAAAAATCAACTGACAACATAAAAAAACTGCAATAATTTTGAAACATAAATTACCAATTAAATAGCAATTCATTCATTTGTGTTTACTGATTAATCTTCTATATGCAAATAATTATTTCAACTTTTTCTATTAACCATTTTTTCAAACACATATTTTCAATTTCTATATTAAATTAATATAAAGGAATCCGTATTTCTTTGGCACACTTTATTTTTTTTATCCTATTGCCTTGCCAATGTGCTTTTAACTCACCACCAGACCACGGTTCATCTGTTACTCTTTCAACAGAATCATAATTTAGCTCAATATTATCTTTAGGATTTTGAATTAAAATATATCCATTTTGAATTTTAGGTGTAATTGCATTGCTATCAACTGATAATTTTATATTATCAACATTTGCCCAAGGATGAAGTTTTATTTTTAGCTCTGATATAGGCTTTTTGATAGTAATTGCAATATCACCACATTCCTGAGATGCTTTTTCTATTAAAACAAATTCACCTTCTCTTTGAAAATGCATATTCACAATTGCTTTGTTATCTTTTTCTATAAGCGTATTTTCCCAAGCGATGCAGTATGATGTTATTCCAGCAGGTGTGCAGCATCCGCTAGGTACTATGCAAGGGCAATTCATATTAAAGCTTTCATCAAAACTATTTCTCCAAAACTCATGAGCATGCAAAGCACCAGTGAATGAACCAACCGATCTATCTAAGATATTTTCATAATCAATCTGCCTTGTGCTTTTTGGTGTTATTTCAGGTAATTTGATACAATGCTGATATTTGTCATAAGAATCCAATTGATGAGCAGCTATGCTGTTTGCTATATATCTTTCAATTAAATCATACCAGTTTGCATCTTCTTCAGCTTTCATCACTGCAAATTTCAAAACATCCATCATACAGCATACTTCATCATAGGCATCTGTACCCTTTTCAAGTATTTCCATACTTTCCGGCACCCAGCCATAGGATGTGGAATGTTTTAGCACAGAATCAAATGCTTTATCTGCCATCTGCATATACTCTTTATTGCCTATTACTTTACCAAGCCTGTATATTCCAGCCATAACAAAAAGTCTTGAATGAATATGAGTATATGGAAGATTTGGACCACCACCA
The DNA here is from genome assembly GCA_046719185.1 of Armatimonadota bacterium. Taxonomy (GTDB): domain Bacteria; phylum Armatimonadota; class UBA5829; order UBA5829; family UBA5829; genus JBDNDK01. The sequence goes on along the minus strand of JBDNDK010000213.1, from coordinate 503 downwards.
CATTTTCCAAGTGAACAATCTTCATTCAATATTGGTGGCTTCAATTCAAATAAACCATCAGCTACTCTCTGAGCAAAATCAATAGCATACTCATCTTTAGTTAAATGATAATATCTAATTGCACCTTCAAGCTGAAGACCAGTTGGAGGATGACCAATTGTCTTATCACCCCAAGATTTCCCATCCCAATTCTCACTAGGAAACCATATACCTTTAATATTTCTCAAGGCAATTTTATCAAGACCATTTAGCATCTTTTTTGCAGTATCAATTGCCCAATCTTTGCAGTCATCACCTTCAGCCAGAGTGCATAAAGTGATTAGTGCCCTACCTTGATCCCACATAAAAGCTTCATTGTCACACCAATCTTCAAGCCTTCTATAAGAAAGACCATCATCCATAAGAGTAGAAAAAACTGCTCTTCTTAGATTCTCTTCGTAAATTGATATTGGCTCTTTTGTTACTCTTCTAACTAAATGCCAAGATTCCACCATTCTCCAACC
>JBDNDK010000212.1:0-3702 GCA_046719185.1 Armatimonadota bacterium | reverse complement strand
CTGCAATTTTCTGTAATTTTTTACAGTATTGCTCTTGCTTTAGATGGTTTTCTATATATGCTCTTGCTTCTCTTTCAATCTCAATTCTTTTATCTTTGTTTTCAATTATTTTATTTACTTGACATGCAATTGCAGATGAATCACCAATACCAACTCTAATTACTGCCTTATCATTATTTGTGTAGTCAGAAATTCCTTTTGAATTACTTACAATTGTTGCTTTCCCAACACACATTGATTCTAATAATCCATTGTGTCCAGCAGCATAAGATGCATCATTTAATGGCAATACTATACAAACTGCATTTTGATATAACTTTAATAATTTATTGTAATCTGCTCTTTGCAGGTATTCTATATTGTTGCTGATTTGTAGATTTGTATAGTTTGTATTTTTTCTTGCCCAAGGGCTATCTGCAAGAATTTTAATTTGTGCATTTATATCTCTAGCAGCAATAGAAAGAGTATTATAATCTCTATTTTCTTTTCCAACACTCAGAACATAATTACTTGTTTCAGATTTATTTGGGATAAAATATTCATCATCAGTCACACCTGCCAATATCAATTCTGCTCTGTTCCCGCAAAAATATTTAGCTTTTTGCAATTGGCTTGAACATATAACTAATAATTTATCTATTTTTTTATTCCAAGAAAAACATTTGTCTAATATCTCTTTTGCTTTTGTATCAAGCTTATGTGCTATCATTACATGTTTTACAGGATTTTTGTGTTTTTTTAGAAATATTGATATTGGAATTCCAATTTTTTCTGAAAAGCTGATTATAATATCAACATTCTTATGAGATTTTATTATTTTAATAGCCTGATATAAGTCTAATGCAGTAGCTTTCTCAATAGTTCTAAATGCAGCAGGTTTGTCATTATGTTTGAGTGCATATTCTATAGTAGCACCGGATATATTTGAAAGTCTTTCATAGTCTTTTAATGGAGCATTTCCAGTGCCATTTTTTCTTTTTTGAATATCACTAATTGCAAGTATAATATTTGGCATTATAGTTTCTCATAGAGTGCAATGTGAGCATTTGCAATATTTTCCCATTTTGATGATGACATTGCATTATCAATTTCATTTGAAATATATTTTCTTAATTTATCATTTTTTAAGAGTGATATTATATTATCTGTAAGTTCTTTTATATTATCTGGATTATAAAGCATTATATTTTGTTTATGAATAAATTCTTTTGGGCAGTTGTCTTTTACATAAGTTGTTATAATAGGTTTTTTATGAATTGCACATGTTGCTAAGGTTGATCTTCCATGAGAAGCTCCAGTAGGGAATGGTAGTACACATATATCAGATTGATGTATTAATTTACTTAGATCATTATTTTCCAATGCATCTGTAAATATTATATTATCATCATTCAATCCCCCTACATTTGCTCTCTTTTTTATTTCAGCTGGATATGATTTATCAACAATTCCACCAGCAAATACTAATTGTATATCACCATAATTTTTCTTTACTTCAATACAAGCATCAACAAGAGATTCAAGCCCTCTATCTCTCCATATAAAACCAAAATGAAGAATTAGTGGAGGAGAATTTAAATTATTATTTTTGTTATATGGAATTGGATCAACTACAGCACCAACAGGTATTTGAACAACTTTATTTTTTATGAATGGTATTCTTCTAACTGCAGATAATTGTTTAAAACTGCATACAATATTTATATTGCATCTTGTCATAAATAGAAGCAATGCAAACCTGCTGAGTTTCCCTAATAAGGCAGGACCATTTAAGTCATGATAAGTAGCAACAGATTTAATTCCCATTTTTTTTAGCTTTGGTGGTAGAAGCAATAATTCAGGATTATGATTATATAAACCAGCTTGGTATTGAATATGCACTACCTCTGGCTTTATTTCTGAAATAATGCGTATAGCTTCATTTATAGTTCTATTATCCCAGTTATTATCAATATGCTTTACATTATCACCACTAGCATTTTGTGTACTTGTTATTATGTTTATATTGCATCCCGAAGAGGAAAGGTGATTAGACAGCATATAAGTATAATCTGCAATACCACATATTCTAGGTGGATAGCTTGGTGAAATTATACAGATGTTTCTATTCATTATCCTACACCCTTAGGTATTGGTGATTTAATATATCCATACCAAAAAGCTTTTAATGTCTGTAAAAATCTCTTGAATGATTTATATTTTATCAATGAGACAACAGCATCACATAATACACCTAATACTAAAAATATATTAATCAATGCTATTGTTATAATATTTGCACCATGCTTTTTTATATATTTATTATAGCTTCTGATATATAATCCACCTGACCTATCAAGCATATTTTGCATACTTTGCTCACCATAATGGATTATTTCAGATTTTGTGTAGTATACAATTTTTTTCTGCTTTTGGAGCACTCTTTTACACAAATCAGTTTCTTCCAAAAACAAAAAAAATCTTTCATCAAAGCCTTTTAGCTCAGAAAAAAAATCTTTTTTTATCACAAAACAAGCACCAAGCAGATGAGATACTTCTGTAATTTCTTTATTGCCATCTGGTTTTATTAAGAATTTTTTTGAAATACTAAGATTAGGAAAAAATTTATAGATTCTGAATGCTCTGATTAAGCATTCTGTTATTGAAGGGAAAAAACCAAAGCTTGATATTTGAGTTGTTCCATTTGCATCAACCAATTTGGGTCCAATTATTCCAATGTTATCATTTTTTTCTAGGAAATTTACCATTCGTTGAATAGCATTTTTAGTCAATGATGTGTCCGGATTAAGCAATATCAAATATTTTCCATTTGCTATTTTTGCAGCTTTATTATTTGCTCTTGCAAATCCCAGATTTGTTTTACTTTCAATTATCTTTACATCTGAAAAACTATTTTTTATTTTATCTACACTATTGTCTAATGAAGCATTATCTACAACAATTATTTCAAATTGCAAATCATTGCAATATTTATAAATAGAACTGATACATTCAACAATCAATTCTTCAGTATTATAATTAACAATTATAAAAGAGACATATAATGATTGGTTCATAATAATTCTGATTTGGATTTAATTGCATGAACTGCAATTGAATGACTTGCTCTAAAAAAGCTGAAAATCAACCACAATGGATATAATAAAAAGCTTGCAGTTTTATCAATTTTTCTTCTCCAAGAATTTGTTGTATATTCAGCTTTTCCTGTTGAAGCTGCCTCGCCTTTTGTTGTAATTTTTAACCATATAGATCTTAATAGGGCTCTATCATGAGTAGGGTAGATAATTCTCTCTATTTCAAAACCTGATTTATTGAGTATCTTTTTTAATGTGCTTTCTGAATAGAATTGTAAGTGTCTTGGTATTTCAAGACTTATCCAATCTGGACCCAATAGTTTTCTTTCAAATGCATTAAAATTGGGAGTTTTTATTATCAAAGAACCATTATCTTTCAATAGTTTATTACATATCTTTAAATTATTAATGGGATCTGTTAAATGTTCAATTACCTCAAACATTGTAATTACATCAAAACCTGATTCATCTACATCTTTTATATCTTGCCAAACTTTATTGATACCTTCATAATTTGATACTAATTCTCTTGTTCTTTCATCAGGCTCTACAGCATAGCAATCAGCACCAATTTTTGCCATGTATTCAACAAAAGCCCCATCTCCGCATCCAATATCTAAAATTTTGC
>JBDNDK010000211.1:0-3771 GCA_046719185.1 Armatimonadota bacterium | reverse complement strand
ACCACCTTGCCCTACGGAGCCCGGACTTTCCTCTCCGAATATATCGGAGCGATCACCCGACCTGCTCATTATTATTATACCAAAATGCAAGCTTATTTAATTCTAATTGACACATCAGACATTGAATGATAAAATCCAGCTTATGGAATATAAAATAGCTACGGACAGCGACAAATCTAAATTTAATAATTTTATAGCAGATTTTGAATGGGGAGACCTGCTCCAATCTTGGGAATGGGGTGATCTCAAAGCTAAAAGCGGATGGAAACCCATTAGAGTGTATGCAGAAGAAAACGGCAAAATAATAGCTTGTGCATCTCTGCTAAAAAGAAATCTGCCAAAAATGAATAAGTGCATTATCTATGCCCCAAGAGGTCCTGTTTTTGATACTACTAATAAAGAACTATCCAACTTTTTTTTTGATAATCTCAGGCAAACAGCAAAAGCTAATAATGCAATCTTATTAAAAATAGATCCACCTGTCGAAATATCTGATACTATCTCAGAGAAAAATATATCTGATTATGGATTTAAAGCTCTATCATCAGATGGTTTTGGAGGCACACAGCCAAAGTGTGTGATGCAGCTTGATTTAGATAAATCAATTGATGATATATTTGCTTCATTCAAAGAAAAATGGAGATATAATATCAGACTTGCCACCAAAAAAGGTGTTACAGTCAAAATGGACTGCACCAAAGATGATTTAGATATTTTCTATACTTTACTAGAAGAAACCTGCAAAAGAGATGGGTTTTTAGTGAGAGGTAAGAAGTATTTCGAGGATATGTGGGATATATTAGTCCCTGAAGGATATATGAAACTTGTTCTTACATATTATGATGATAAACCAATTGCAGGTGCTATTGCTCATACAATTGGCAATAAAGCGTGGTACACTTATGGAGCATCTTCAAATACACACAGAAATGTAATGCCTAATCATCTGATGCAGTGGAATCTTATTAAATGGGCACATGAAAAAGGCTGTAAATGGTATGATTTCAGAGGAGTTAGCCCTAAAAATACCAATAATGAAGAAGATGACCGTCTAAAGGGATTAAATAGATTCAAAGAAGGATTTTCACCTAGATTTGTTGAGTATATAGGTGAGTATGATTTAGTGTTATCACCATCATTCTATTGGCTATGGAATGTGGCAAAGCCTAAAGTAATGAAATTAATCAAAGCAAAGAGAATGTCTGAAAGTAAGGCTCAAGATATATAAAATGACACATGATTTATGGGTTGAAGTAAATAGAGAATCTATGACAAATAATTTCCGACAGATTAGAGAAACTGTTGGGAAAAGCATCAAGGTGATGGCTGTTATAAAAGCTAATGGATATGGTCATGGACTCATTGAGTCTGCAATGATATTCACTCAAGCAGGAGCTGATTATCTGGCTGTTACAAGACTAGCTGAAGGCATTGCTATTAGAAATGCTGATATAGAAACACCCATATTGCTCTTTTCTCCTATACTAGCTGAAAATGCACAAGATGCAATAGAAGCCGATTTGGATATAACAGTTACAAATATTCACACTGCTGGTGTTATTTCTGATATTGCAGAGAAAATTGGCAAGAAAGCAAAAGTGCATGCAAAAATTGATACTGGTATGTCTAGGCTTGGAGTTTATCCTCAAGATGCTGTTGATTTCATAAAAAATCTTAATCAATTAAAGAACATTCAGTTAGCAGGTGTATATACACACTTTGCAAGAGCAACAGAATCTAATTTTGAACCCACAAAAAAGCAGTTTTTGAAATTCTCAGAGATTATAGATAAACTTGATTCCGATAATATTCCAAGAGGAATTGCTCATTGTGCCAATAGTTCTGCAACAATTAGAATGCCTGAATCAAGAATGGATATGGTAAGAGTTGGAACTTTGCTTTATGGTCAATATCCATCTAATCATATACCAAAAAAGCTTAAATTGAAGAACACTTGGGCTCTAAAAGCTAGAGTGTGTGATGTGAGAACTCTAAAAGCTGGAGTGACAGTTGGATATGGCGGAGAATATCTGACACCTAGAAATATTGATATAGCTATAATTCCTGTTGGATTTGCTGATGGGTTTAGTCTTGTTCCTGAAGGTCCTATCTACAGACAATCTCTTCTAAAGATGTTTTTTAATAAGCTGAAAAAGAAGCATTATATTGAGTTTGAAAGAAATAAACTGCCAGTGTTAGGAAGGGTTGGCATGCAGATGATTGTTGTTGACAAAACAAATGCACCAGAGCTAAAACCTGGTGATATTGTATCAATACCTCAACTCAGAATACCATCCAATCCTTTAATTCCTAGAGTGATAATATAATTATCTATTTATCACTTGTTCCATAAGCTGTTTGTGAACTGCTGGGCAAGCTGTGACTATATCAATAATTGGATCTGTGGCATTTATTGGGTTGCCGTTGAAATCTGTTACAATTCCTCCAGCTTCCTCAATTATCACCAAACCAGCTGATATGTCCCAAGGATTGAGTCCACCTTGAAGATAGGCATTTAATCTTCCATCTGCAATATATGCCATATTCAAAGCTGCAGAACCTAATCTTCTGAAGTGGCTTGTTTCTTTGCTGATTTCATCAATATATTTCACAAATGCTGTTCTGTCTGCTTTACTCTGCACCCAGCTAACTGTGATGATTCTATTTTCAATATCTTCTACATTATCAATTGTTATTTTCTCACCATTAACGGTTGTACCATATCCTCTCTGAGCAGAAAACATCTCATCATGAATAGGGTCATAAACAACACCTGCAGATACCTGACCATTTTCATAAGCTGCAATTGATATACTAAAAATTGGGATTCTTTTCATATAATTCAGAGTGCCGTCTATAGGGTCAATAATCCAAATTCTTTTGCTGTTGATATTTGTGTTTCCACTTTCCTCAGCTAGATATCCATCATCAGGGAATTCTTTGCTTATCCTATCAATGATATATTTCTCTGATAGTTCATCGACCTCAGTAACAATATCTCCCCTATCAGTTTTTTCTTTCCATTGGAATGGTTCAGAAAACTTTTCTCTTACTATCTTACCAGCACCATAGGCTACTTCTTCAATGAATTTAACAAAAGACAAAACTATCCTCCCAGTGTTATTCTAAAATATGATAACACATAGAGGCTAAATTGTGGTATTATATGGGGTTATTGTAGATGTTAAAGTTTCTCAATCACAGACTTATCAGGGATTTTTATCACTTGCCCAATCTTTAATGACTTAATATTTTTAATATCATTATATTCAGCAAGTTTGTCAGCTAGCATAGCATTACCATAATATTTTCTAGCAATACTGCCTAATGTATCACCAGATTTAATAGTGTATTCTTTTACATCATCTATCTTTTGGGTTTCTTCAGAAAACTCAGTTATTTCTACAGGAACAGATATATTTTCTTCACTTTTTTGATCAGCAACCTGATTAGAACTAGAGGATTTGAAGAACCAAGAGTAAATAAGCAATAGGCTTAGAATTATAATAACTATTGTCTTGAAATCTAATCTACTTTTTCTTTTTTTGCATCTCTTTACAGGCTGACCAACCTCTGAGGTGGTACCAACAAGTCCATAAGAAGAACAGATAGTTACCTCTCCATTTTGCCACATAAAGAAAGCATCTCTGCCAATGGTGGCATCTGTAACAAAGCATAAATGATTTGGATTTGTGAAGAAGTTTTGATGTATAAATAAATCAGCATCAGACATAAACACTCCCCAACCAGCATGGCTGTGGACCCAACCCA
>JBDNDK010000210.1:0-3777 GCA_046719185.1 Armatimonadota bacterium | reverse complement strand
ATATTATTCCCATCAGCTCCCAATGACCAGTGATAGTATCTTTGCCTTTAGATTTTTCTGACATCTTGCCATAGCAACCAAGAGCATTACCATTTTGCTCTACACCTTTTATATTTGTTATATTACCAATGCCCATGTTTTGGAGATTTGGTATATACAAACCACCAGAAAGCTTTGCTATGTGTGAAAGAGTATTTGTGTTCTCATCTCCATATTCTGCTGCATCTGGAAGTGCACCAACTCCCAAAGAATCAAGAACAATTATAATAATCCTATCTATCAATTAACTCTCCATTTATGACCTTGGATGGCATTGCTTATGAACTTCAATTAGATGGTCTGATGAAACATGTGTATATATTTGAGTGGTAACTATGCTTGCATGACCAAGCATTTCCTGAAGGCTTCTCAAGTCTGCACCTCTTTCAAGCAAATGGGTAGCAAATGAATGTCTGAGAACATGTGGAGTGAGCTTTGCTTTGATTCCTGCAATTAAGCCATATTTTTTTATGATTTTCCAGAACATCACCCTGCTCATTGGTCTTCCATCTTTAGTAAGGAAAAGATATTCATTTCTATTGCCTCCAGCAAGTCTTTCTCTTACTCTCAAAAGATACTCTAATATACAAGTAGCTGCTATCTCGCCAAGAGGCACCACTCTTTCCTTGTTGCCTTTTCCTATACATCTTAAAAAACCCATATTAAGGTTCACATTCTCAGTTTTTAAGTTTATCAGCTCTGATACTCTAAGACCAGTTGCATATAATGTCTCAAGCATTGCTTTGTCTCTTAATCCTAAATCTTCTGAAACTTTTGGTGCATTAAGAAGAGCAGAAACATCACTTATACTAAGAGATTTTGGTAGTCTTTTAGGAGGCTTTTGAGATTCAAGCAATGTAATGGGGCTTTTATCTATCTGTTTTTCAGCTAATAAATATTTCACAAAACTTCTCACAGAAGCAATCTTTCTTGCAAGGCTTGTTTGTTTGTATGATTGATTTTTTAGGTGTTTTAGATATGATGTTATCATAGATTCTGTGATATCTTTCACATCAACAATTTCTTTATTTGATAGATACTCAGCAAACTGGGAAAGGTCTCTGCCATAGGATAATAGTGTGTTTGCAGAATAGCCTCTTTCAAGTGCATTATGATCAAGAAATAATTGTATATGATAATCAATCATTTTTTAATCCTATAAATTTTTATAGTTGGATTAGTATATTTCATATCATGAGGAAGATTTTCTGTATTCATAAGTTTTATGCCAAATATATTAAGATTTCCTGCAAACTCTTTCTTAAGCTCATATTTTTCTCTAACTATATCAAGACTTGCATTCACTCTATTAAGCTCTTCTTGTTGAGTTTTAGATAATTTTGATTTTCTTTTGCTTATTCTATCGGCATCAAAATAATCAAAATCGGATAATATTATCCATTCAGGCTGATTTGAAATATACCATTCTCCATTTGGATAATCAGAAAAGATGACTATATTGTATGGTGTTTGGTTTGCTGATTCAATTCTCTGAGAAAGCACTCCCATCCCAAAATCTTTACTCAGTGGAGGCAGATGGAACCATGGAGGCTCCATAATTCCTATTGAGGCATTTTTCTGTATATTTTCTTTTATCCAAACAGAAGCAATATCTCTAGGGTCTTTATTACCTAAACTGCTAATGAGAGCTGTTGAGAAAATAAGAGTTGATAATACTAATATGCTAATAACAGCACCATATATAATCACTATTTTCTTGCTGCAATTATCTCTTATATAAGCCAAGCAATCTGTGATAAACCAGCCAACTATAAGTGCAGCAGCAGGAAATATTGGAAGCATATATCTAGCAAATCTTACCTCAGAAAATGATAGCAGCATAAAATATATCAATAAGAAAATTAGGACAACATAGGCTTGTTTGTTATTCCTAAACTTTGCCCAGAAAACACCAGCAATCAAAGTGATTAAAACACCCAATCCTAATCCATAGAAAAGTGATGATTTAAGATGATATATCAGACCAGAGCCAGTGCCGGCAAAAACAAGTCCATGCCCTTCTTTTGAATGTGCTAATTCATATAATATGCCTGTTTTGAAACTGGAAAAATATAATACAGAGCCTGGTGTTGATATTATGAATGCCACTATTAAAACGGCTAAACTAATCCAAATCTTTGAGTCTCTTATCTTAGCAATAAATGGATTGTTTTCTCTTAGGAGATGAGCAAGAATTACTGCTATATACACACTACCTGCATTATATTTTGTACCAGCTGCTAACCCTGCAAATAATCCTGCTATTATATAATCACTATGTTTTCCCCTGTTTAATATTAAAGCAGCTCCACCAAGACAGGCAGCTGTGAATAGAGTGCAAGGAACATCAACAGTTGCAAAATGTGAATGCTGAACATGCAAAGGTAAGATGGCTAATATAAATGCAGACATACATCCTGCCTGCTTGTTCCAAAACTTACATCCAGCCCAATATGTGAGCCGAACAGCCCCTACTCCCATTAATGCAGTTACAAATCTAAAAGTTGTTATTATATAAACTTCATAACCAACATCTGATTTGAATGGAAAATAAAAAAGAGCAACTGCTATAGCAATTGCACATAAATATATATATAGTGATGGATAGTTGTAAAATCCAGGATTAAGAGACTTTGCCGTATATACTGCCATATAAGCAGAACCTAAAATCAAAAACTCATCAGGATGATAGCTGAACAAATGCAGCTCTGGGTCTAATCCCCATTTGAGACCATAGAATCTGAATACAATGGCAACGATAATAACAAATAAAATCGGCAGGCTTTCAATTATATCTATTTTTGATTTACTTTGCAGCATTATTCATTTTCCAATATGCTTTTAGCATTATCCGAATTACTATTTTTTCTTTTCATTAGTTTGACTATAGCTACAACCAGTCCAAATGACATAAGAAAATCCCCAATGCTATAAACAGCTGGTATCAAAACATAAGGCCTTGGAAGAGGAATTATATCAGTGAATATTTTAAGTTTTGTTGCATCATCCACAAATGAGCTTCTTATTTGTTCATCAACTAAGGCTTTATTAAGATGCTCAGAACCATAAACTAATTCTATAGCTTCTTTTGAAACAGGCATAAATCCTGAATTTGCAGATATTGCAAAAATATTTAAAATTAATCCCAATGCTATCAACTTAGCACCACTAATATGCAAATTGCATAAAACCATAAAAAGAAGCATAAATGTTCCAACAAGATGGGTAATGCTATAAATAATCTCAGAAAAATTATTATATGGAAAATATATTTGAAATCCTTTTGCAAATATATAGCAAACAGCCGGAGCAAATATCATCCAAGAATGCCTAATATCAACATCTGCAATCCTTTCAAGTTTGCCCTTAAAAATATATCCTATAATAATTGCTAATAAGATAAGCTCAGGAATCATATTTGACCATAGCCTATAAAAACTTAATCACCCATACAAGCTGATATTTTATATTCATCAATATTTGATTTTATCATCTTTTCAAATAAATCAAATAACTCAGGATCATATCTAGTGCCTCTTTCAGACCTCATTTTTTCAAGTGCCTGCATAGCTGTTAATGGAACTTTCTGTCTGATTCTATCTGTCATATAACTATCATAATCAGCTGCAATTGATAATATTCTGCTTTCTAATGGAATATCCTCTTGCTTTAATCCTTCCGGATATCCTGTGCCATCCCATTTTTCATGGTGATGCAAGATGTATGTAACAACAGGTT
>JBDNDK010000021.1:0-22346 GCA_046719185.1 Armatimonadota bacterium | reverse complement strand
GTAAAGAATATGATGAACTGAGAGCAAAAACTCTTGCTTTCACAGAAGCTTTTTATGATTCTACCCTTCCTGAAGATGTTTTAGAAGCAGTATCTGCAAATCTTAGTATTTTGAAGTCTCCGACCGTTTTAAGACAGCCTAATGGAAGACTCTGGGCTTGGGAAGGATGCCATGATGGAACTGGCTGCTGTAGCGGTTCTTGCACTCATGTATGGAACTATGCACAAGCTTTTCCAAATCTTTTCCCAGATTTAGAGAGAACATTCAGAGAAACAGAATTTAATGAATCCCAACAAGATGATGGATATCAAATATTCAGATCTACACTACCAACAAGTAAAGCAGCAAGAGGTGGACATGCTGCTTCTGATGGTCAGCTTGGCGGCATTATAAAAATGAACAGAGATTGGAAAATAAGCGGAGACACAGAATGGCTAAGGTCTATGTGGCCAAATGTGAAAAAAAGCCTTGAATATTGTATCAATACTTGGGATCCAGATCATCAGGGAATTGTGAGAGAACCTCATCATAACACTTATGATATAGAATTTTGGGGTCCTGATGGAATGTGCACAAGTTTTTATCTTGGTGCTTTAAAGGCTGCTAGTGAAATGGCAGAAGCATTAGGTGAAAGTGCAGAGCTTTATTATGAGCTTTATAATAAAGGCAAAGCATATATGGAAAATGAGCTGTTTGATGGAGAATATTTCTATCAGAAAATAATGTGGAGAGAGCTTGAAGCAGGAAAGCCTGAGAACTTTCAAAAAACTTTTGAATACTACTCTCCTGAAGCCAAAGAAATATTAGAAAAAGAAGGACCTAAATATCAATATGGCAAGGGATGTATTTCTGATGGTGTAATAGGATGCTGGATGGCAGAATGTGCTGGATTGGGTGAGATTGTTGACAATAATAAAGTGAAAAGTCACTTGAAAGCTGTTCATAAATATAATCTTAAAAGTGATTTATCAAAACATGTAAATCCACAAAGACCCAGCTATGCATTTGGCTCAGATGGAGGACTATTACTGTGCACTTGGCCAAAAGGTGAAAAGCTTTCATTGCCATTTATCTATAGCAATGAAGTATGGACAGGTATTGAATATCAAGTAGCAGCACATTGCATAATGTTAGGGCTTATTGATGAGGGACTTGATATTGTAAGAACCTGCAGAGCCAGATATGATGGAACAATAAGAAACCCATTTAACGAATATGAGTGCGGACATTGGTATGCTAGAGCATTATCATCTTATTCATTGCTTCAAGCTTTTTCAGGAGCTTTCTATAATGCTGTAGAAAAAACATTATATCTAAAACCAAGAATAAAAGGTGATTTTAGAAGCTTTATTTCAACTGCAACTGGATTTGGAACAGTTGGAGTAAAAGATGGCAAACCTTTTATTGAAGTTAAGTATGGAAAGATTGATGTTGAGAAGGTAGAATATACACCTTTCTCATAATCTAATATTAAAACAAAAACACCACACTCAAATAATTGGGTGTGGTGTTCATTTTAATCTATTTAAGATAAAATAGATTTAATACAAAATTATATCATCAGCCGTTCTTGCTCTAATGTATCTTCTGTTCAAATTTTTACCATCAGGTAGATTACCTTCAATAACACCTGTTACACCAATGAAATTGTTAACTTCCACATCAACTCCTGCTGGCATTTTGACCATTACGCCAAGATTACCAGAAGCATCAGGTATATCAGAACCATCATTTACCCATATATAATCATTTTCAACAGCTGTTACTCTACCTGATATTTTCACTAATAATCCTATATTGCAGGGACCTATTCCTAGTTTTCCATTTGCATCTTCAACTGCAAAATCAGGTATTGAACTTCCGCCGACATCTAGGGTTTTCATTCCTATTGGTTTAATATAATTATTTGATGACACTTTTATAATTGTTGGATCTATAATTACTCTTTCTTTTCCGCCTTGAGTTCTAGTTGATATTGTGCCTGTTAAATTAACTTTATCATAAAGCTTAAACATACCGCCATTATAATTTACCCTAATTCCAAATGGATTAGATTCATCTTGTATATATAGATAACCTTCATAAGGATATAACGCAGTTATAACAGCATTTTTGATACCTATGGATGTATTATCCGGCATTAGCATTTCTTGTGCAATTGTTGTTACATCAACAAGCTGAATATCATATTCAAATAAATCCTTTTCAAGATTTATGGTATATGGTAAATCATTTATTATTACATCATAAATTCCATAAAAACCATTAAAATAAATTGAACCTCCAATATCTGTTAGATAATCGCCCTCTGTATGCCAATGATTCATAAGATTTTGATATGCAATACCTGCTTCAGTTAGATTCCAATTTTCATCAACTAATGCAGCACCATTCATTTCTTGCCATATCCAGGGTTTCCAAAAACCCCATAAATTAAATGTATCTATTTGTGCATTGCCAAAAATAAGTTTAATAGTATCTGTTAAAATGTTTGCAGCTGTTTGTCCCGTATAATTTTTATCCACACCAAATTCTGTCAACTTAATTGGCAAGCCTAAGGTCATAAAATTTTGAAGACATCTGTGAATCACAATAGGGTCATGTATATCCGGTCTGGTGTAATATTGAATACCAACACCCTCAACAGCTCCACCAAAATTAATAATATTTTGTATATGATCTCTATACCAATTGTTATATTCATTCGGATTATAACCAAATACTTGAATAACACCCCATTCATTGATAAAACCTAATGCTTTTCCATTTGCTTTTTGAGAAGATTCATTGAATATATCTGCAAGACCTTCATAACCAAAAATATTAAAATAATCTCCAGTATGCACAGGTTCATTTACAACATCTATATCAGACCATCTATGAGCTCTATCTGCCACCATGTAATCAATCCTATTGCTTATTGCTTCTCTTAATTCTTGTTTTTTTGCAGAATCAGTTTTTGCTTCATCAACAAGAGTGTTCACCCAATCAGGCTGCTGAAAATCAAAATCCCATATTACTCCATGCATTCTTTTCTTAAGATTATGTGCATCAGCAAAATCTAGTATTAAATCCATATCATCAAGAGTCAGCACACCTCTCTCAGCTTCATGATATGCCCATTTGCCAGCATTGCCGGGAACTATCATATTAAAATTGTTCTTAATGAATTCTTGATATTTATAATAATCAGAACCTACTGGAGGATTTGGTTTTGCCCAAGTCGGAGGATAGAAATCTCCACCACAACCATATACCTCAGTTCCAAAATTAAATGCATGCCGCTTTAATTTTATATGAACATTTACATTACCTGCCACAGGATTACCTTGAGAATCAAGTATATTCACTATTGCATCACCTTTTCTATAATGCTCAATATAAGTATCTGCAGCATCAAAAACAGTGATGTTTGTTGGATTGTTTATAATAGATAATCCTGATCCAGAAAAAGATACACTTTTTATGTATAAATTTCTATCTCCTACAGTTGTGTAGTCATTCACAAATTCTATTCTCACAGGATATGTGCCGGGTTTCAAATAGAAATTTGAATAGTGATTTTGATAAGAAGTAAAAGGTGGTGATGTTACGCTATAGACATTGTATGAAAATTTCTTATCTGCAATACATACATTCATAACTGGGTTAACATTTTGTGCCATTTGACCAATAGCTCTCACATTTATATAAACCTCAGATTCCTGCGTAAGATTGATGAATGTGCCAATGTATCCTTCTCTATTAAGTTTCCAACCATTTGTATCGTGCACACTACCCACAGATTTAAACACAAATGAACTTGCATTCATAGTCTGAGCAATTAAGATACTAGGAATTAGAAGCAGGAAAATAAACAAAAAAACTTTTGTATATATCTTGACATTATTATTAATCATTATTTTTCTCCATTATATTCACATATTATTTATATATACTAATAGCAGTATACCATGAGAATTTTGTTTTGGGATAAAATGTTTTATTTTTATTTAATTTTTTCAGAGCTGAATACTATAATCCTTTTTGCCTTTTTCAAGGTTAAAATTATATTCTTTGCCGTTTATAAGGAATGTATATTCACCATAGAATCCATTAAACTCTATTTCACCGGATTTGTTTGTTATACATGAGCCTTCTGTATACCACTTTTTCATCAATTCATCAAACACTTTGCCGCATTCTGATTTATTCCAATTCTCATCAGTTAGATAAGCAGCACTCATTTTATGCCACATCCATGTCTTCCAAAAGCCCCAAAGTATAAAGGAATCCATTTTTTCACAACCAAAAACAAGCCTCATCATTTCATTTAGAATCTTTGCAGCATCTTCATTTGATACACCAGTTTCAACTCCAAATTCTGTAAGCTTCATTGGCAGGTTTAATGTGCAGAAATTTTGAAGACATCTATGAACAACAAGCGGGCTGTGATTTTCTGGTTTTGCATAATATTGGAATCCAACACCTTCAATTTTCCCACCAACAGCTAATGTTTTTTGAATATGGTCTTTATACCAATTGTTGTATAGGTCATTTTCATTATGTTGAAGAGCTCCATATTCATTTATGTATCCCAATGCCCTTCCATTTGCTTTTTGGGCAGATTCATTATAAATGTCAGCTAACCCATCATAGCCAAATATATTAAAATAATCACCCGTATGCACAGGCTCATTAACAACATCTATATCTGTCCACCTGAGTGCCCTATCTGCAACCATATAATCTATTCTTTTGCTTATTTCTTCTCTAAGCTCGTTCTTCTTGTTTTCATCTGTTTTTGCTTCTTCTATAAGAGCATTAACCCATTCAGGCTGCTGTGGCTTAGAATCAAATATTACTCCATGCATTCTGCCTCTGATGCCATTAGTCTCTGCAAAATCTAATATTTTATCCATTCCATCTAGAGTCAATACACCTCTTTCAGCCTCATGATATGCCCATTTGCCAGCATTGCTTGGCACAATGATATTAAAATGATTCTTTATAAATTCCTGATATTTGAAAAAATCTGAATCTGCAGGTGGATTTGGATCAGCCCAATCTACAGGCAAGAAATCTGCACCAGTGCCATAGACTTCAGTTCCAAAATTAAATTTGTGATTTTTGAGCTTAAAATCTACAGCAACACCGCTTGATAACGGCTCACCGTTTTCATCGTATATTTTAATTTTTGCATTGCCTTTTCTATAGTATTCAATATAAGTATCTGCAGCAGCTAAAACATCTTCATCAGTTGGATTGTTTATTAATAAGAAATTACCACCTGAAAAGGTTACATCTTTGATATACAGATTTCTATTTCCCGCATAAGATGAGTTTTTTGTATGCTCAATTCTTAATGAATAAGTGCCGGGTTTTAGACTAAACTCTGAATTATATTCTTTGTATTCTGTAAATGGAGGATTATCTTTGCTTTGAACAATGAATGCTGATTTTGTATCTGCAATACAGATGCTCATAATAGGTTCAAAATTTTGTAATTTCTGCCCATTTGCTCTGACTTTTATTTTAACCAATGTTTCTGATGTAATTCTTATTAGAGTGCCAATATAACCATTTTCATCTATTTTCCAACCATCCGTATCGTGAACACTTCCATTGGATTTGAAAACAAATGATTCTGCATTAAGAGTTTCAGCATTAATAAAATTTGAATTAACCATCATAAAAAGAACCTCAATTATCAGAATAATAAAATTGATTTTCCTATTCTTCACTTAAATCCTCAATCTTATAATTTTATGCAGTATATCATAAAACAAAAAAATTGTCTGGCAGGGTGATGGGTCCACTGCCAGACAGATCCAGGATGTTTATTTAGTTATCTTACTAATTAGCTTCTTTTTCTCAATCTATATAAAATTGGTAATGTTCCAATTGCCAATACTGCTATGCTTGCTGGCTCTGGAACAGGAGCTGCAGTTGGATCGCTTGGGAAAGTAGGCCAACCACCCCAAGCCCAGCCATCCCAGCTGTTGTTTGAAAGTGTTCTTTCAGCAAAGCCAACCCAAGACATTGTCCACTCTGTTGGAAATTCAGTTGTATTGTTAGCAGTGCTATAGTTCCAAAAATATTGAAGATTAGGATCCCAGCCGCCTTCATCATGTATTCCATAGGTAATTCTGTCTATATAACCACCTAAGTCAACAAATGATAATTCTGGATATGCACTAGCAATAGCATAAAACATATCACTGCCAGTAGCTGTGCCATCCCATCTAAATCCCCAAACATAACACTCTGTAGAATTTCCATCATTCCAATCAATCACTAATGCTGCTTGATTTGAACCGCTTCCAGCCCAAGCTTCAATGTCTAAAAATGAGAAAGCACTTACGCTTCCTGAAATTGCCATCATTAAAACTGTACACAAAACAATCATTCTTTTTATATTTCTTGCCATTCTTTTCTCCTTTTTTGTTTTTATGTTGTTTTCAGATAAGTTTCAATATAATATCTAAAACATTTAATTAAAAAAGTTTTCTTAAAAATCTTCCAGCAACAGCAGTCATACCTAATCCCATTGCAATCAAAGTTGATGGTTCGGGTATAGGCTCAGCAGCTATTGGTGTTTTTGGTGCAGTAGAATTAAAGTTATTAGCAAAACTCCAACCATCCCAAGCACCATTTGTAAGCGTTCTTCCGGACATTCCAACACCTGAAAACTCCCAGTTTGCTGATGAGCTTGATTTTAACCAGTATGACCAATATCCTGCACTCATCCAACCCTCTTTATAATGATCTCCTGCCTCTATAGATACTCTATTATCATTTGGGCTTCCTACTGAAATACCATTACTAAATGTTAAAGCAGGATTAGTTGCAAATGTACCGTTGTTGTTTAGATCATATCCAACACCAAATAATGCAACTCCATACCCTCCGGGGGTGCTAATGTGAATGAAAAGCCTTGAATCTGCTTGAGCAATTGCTGTTAACATTGTCTCACCTGTAGCTGTTCCATCCCATCTAAATCCCCATGCTAAAGATTGTGGGTTCTTTCCATCATTCCAATCAATTACCAATCCAGCTTGATTGCTGCCAGTTCCTACCCAATATTGAATATCACTAAATGAGAAAGCAAAGACGCTTCCTGAAATTGCCATCATTAAAACAGCACAAACAACAGTAATTTTTTTGATGTTTCTTACCATTCTTTTCTCCTATCAATTATCTCTTTATGTTTTTCTCTGCAAAATAAATAGACTGTATATTAACCCCGGGCAGTTTATTTATCTGCTTTGAAATTTAAAACCTAATTCACTACCTGTAAATCATCATTATCTCTTAAAAGAACTATTGATACATTAGCTTGAATATCCTGATTGTATTCTATTGAGCTAATGCCAGTTACTACTATATATTGATTAACAGAAGGCATCACAAAATCTACCAATACTGATTCAGCATCTTCTGGGTCTCTGGGAGCCTTGCACTTAATATTTCTGCCAGAACCATCATCTATAATGAAATATTCACCATTGCTGTCAACAGATATTACCTTGCCTGTTGTTCTAATAAGCAACCCTATGTTATTTAGCCCTGCTGAGCCGGCAATGCCGATCTGGCCGGTTGAAAGCACTGAGTCATAATAAAAGTTTGAGCCGCCTATGCTCTTGTTTGGCATTCCCAAAGGCTTAATATTTTCATCTTGAGAAACTACTTCATAAGAGGTTGCATACAACACTTTTTCATTATCCAATGTGCCTATGACTCCATATAAAATCACTTTGTCATTTCTAGTCAATTTTGATTGTAACACTCTAATCCCACATGATCTATCCTCATTTTGCACATAATTGTGCAAGCCTGTTTCATAGGCACCTGTTGTTACCAAACAATCATTTAATATCACTCTTGAACCATCAGGCAGTTTTTTAGCATCTGAAATTTTTATTGGATTGATAGTTTTTCCAACTCTAGCAAATGCATCTATCTCACCTTCATAATAAAATTCTTCATCATCAATTCTATCTGCAGTCACTTTGATATACTGTATCCATTTAAGTCCATTGTTTGGATCAAGAGGCAGATCAAATATATCTATATCAAATGCAGTTCCGCCTGCTGAGTCTTTAAGCAGATTAATTGCTGATGCAACAGATTGATATCCAAAACTGCTTTTTGTAAGAGAGGGATCAACAGGTTTTGTGAAATCTAGTTCAACACCCCAATTTCTATTTATCCAATCCCATGAGTGTGGATTTGTAGGGCAATAATCATCTGCGTAAGGTCCATTTGTGAAGTCATACCACGTAACACCATCTTGACTCACACTAACTGTCATCTCTTCCCAATAACCGTCAATACCATTATTTATTTCTAACACTTCCATATTAGAGTTTGGATATACATAACCATTAGCAGTAAAAAAAGAGTTTCCAAAAACTATGAAATCTTTTCCATACCAATTATCTGGGTGATTGTAAATTGGTTCATTGAATTTAACTGTGATGTGACCTTGCTGTTTTATCGTCACAATAACTTTATTATTGTTTATATCCCTATTGTATGCAGGATATACCATACTTACAAAATAATTACCAGGTGGTGTTGGTGGAAAACCGAAATCTTTAATAATTGTCGCTGGTTTGCCTAAAACTGAATTAGGATCATCATAGGGAATTCCCCCTAAATTGCTGTAGCTTATAATTGTATCTGCAAAATCACCACAACTTGCTCCATAAGTTATTCCTAGAATTAAAATTGCTATAAATAAAACTAATCTTTTCATAATTTATTCCCCCTTACCATTTGGAAGTATTTTTCCTAGACCAGGATTATATGCATCATCACTAAGAGCTGCACATCTAGGCTCTTTATCAGGTCTGTACCTAAATTTTTCTCTAGTGCTTTGCACATGTCCATCAGCATAAGCAATTACAGCAGATCCATTATGCCTAAAATCAACCAACCCAACTCTGAACAATCTATCTGTTGGAGCTCTCAAAAAATTATGTGCCAGAGCATCTCTTCCAAATCCTGCATCAGCAAATACAGCAGTTCTAGATGGTTTTTTGAATTGTGAAAGAGAATAAGAGAGATGATCATACTCTCCCTCATCAGCTCCTAATATTTGCTCAAGACCAACATAAGTTGTGTTATATGCGTAACCTGTATATTCTCTATCCCATGGATTTCCCTTAAAACTTGGGCAAGAATACAACTCACCTGCTTTGGTGTATGGAGCCAATAGTCCTTTTCCTGTTCTTGAATAATCCCATGCTGTTTCTGCTCCACCAGGGAAAAATACAGCAGGACAAACAACTCCATTATAAGCATCAGCATACATAAACCAAGCAGAAACTATTTGCTTGAGATTAGATATGCACTTCGTATGTTTAGAACGGTTCTGAGCTTTATTATAAACAGGAAATAAAATAGAGGCTAATATTGCAATAATAGCAACAACGACAAGAAGCTCTATGAGAGTAAATCCATATTGTGAATTTTTTAATTTTGTCTTTCTATATGCAGTTAACTTTATTTCAGACTTGCTTGCCGACATCTTTGCCTCCGAAGATGTGTTACATTTAATAACAATCAGGCAGGTTTTCTGACTTACGGATCAATCTACTTCCAACACCTTCCCAAAACTACCTCAGACTGTTTTGTAGTTTCAGTGGCTATTTGCAATTAATATCTAATTGCAATGTTGGGTTCGTCCCCGATTACAGCGGCGGGCCCGTGACGGATTCTAACCGTCTTCCCTATTAAATTCCTTAATAAAAACAAGGAATACCTGATAGTGCTATAATAAAATTATTTTTTAGTATTTAATCATCATAGAAAATATAAGTCAATACAAACAGCACTATTTTCCCAAAATAAGCTCATATTAAAACAAATATAATCAGGGTTCTTTTGTAAAAATAAAAATTTTATAATATTTGATGATATAATATGTAACATTTCGAGACTATTAGAATGTTTCAACATTTAATCGTATAATATTTGCAATTAATACTTGACAGTATGTTTTTAGAATATTATATTTTAAAGGTAATTAAAATTTTCTCAAATATCTGAAAGAAGGCTCTATATAAATATGGAATTAGATAAAAACAGTCCCCTACCAAGACATTTTCAACTCAGAGAAGCAATTAAAAGAAATTCTATAAGAAAAGGAATGAAAAAAGGTGACTGCATAGACTCTGAAAGAGATCTTGCCATTAAATATGGTGTAAGTAGAGTAACAGTTAGAAGGGCTATTTCAGATCTTGTGGATGAAGGTTTTCTCATAAGAGAAGGTAGAAGAGGAACATTTATAAATGATACCTCAAATCATAAGATATGGATTCCTAACTCTGATAAAAGGCTAATTGGAGTTTTATTATCTAATATATATGGTAGATTTGCCTCATTATTACTGGAATCAATAGAAGAAGATTCATCTAAAAATAACTACAGCCAAATGCTTGGAAATACTGCAGATATTCAAGAAAGAGCACTAGAAAATATTGAAAGATTTGCTAGAGAAGGAGTTGCAGGAATTTTATTCGTCCCAATAGCTGCAGAAAATGAAAATGAATATAATGAAAAAAATAATTTCCTAGTAAATCAAATGATCTCTAAAGGAATGCAAATTGTTTTTATGGACAGATATGTTGAAGGTGTAAGAGTTGAT
This sequence comes from Armatimonadota bacterium, assembly GCA_046719185.1. GTDB lineage: Bacteria > Armatimonadota > UBA5829 > UBA5829 > UBA5829 > JBDNDK01. The sequence continues at coordinate 11,713 of JBDNDK010000021.1, read as the reverse complement.
ACCATTATCACAGACAATCAAGATGCTTCATATAAAGCCACTCAGCACCTAATTAATCAAGGACACAGAAGAATTGCTTTCATATCAACAATATACTGCACCACAGAAATTGACAGAATGAAAGGTTATCAAAAATGTTTAATGGATAATGGAATATATCCAGATGTTAATTTGAATAGAAGACAGCATAATGATGATCTTGAGCAAATTGTTGATGAATTATTAGCACTGCCAAAACCACCAACTGCAATATATGCAGTGAATGATTATATAGCAACAGAAATATGGCATTTGCTTGTTAAAAAAGGACTTTCAATACCTGATGATATAGCATTAATGGGTTATGATTATTTCCATAATACAGCTATTCCCGAACATTTTATAACAACAACAGAACAACCAATGCTTGAAGAAGGAAAACTTGCCTGTCAAATGCTGATTGAAAGAATATCTGGATACACAGGTGATCCAAGGCTTGTCACATTAAAATCATCATTTATAAAGGGCAAATCAACTTCCGCTGTAGCAAAACCGATTGTGTAATTTGTATTTTTCTAATTTCCATTGCCAAATGCAGGACCAAATGCTGTTGCAATAACTCTTCTTTCAAGAAAAACTTTGCCTCCATCTGATGTTGTGCCTAGTTGGTCATTGCTTGAAACCACTACATTTGGATTTGCAGCACCTGAATCAATTGCTCTATTGATAGCTCTATATTTAGAAAGTGAAACAGCTTTTTCAGTTGCCCTTTTTAGCTCACTGAATTCCAGTCTTTCATCTGTTCCATATAATACATAATTAGACATCTGACCTGGTCTTATAAGAATCTCTTCTTTTACTGTTATTTCAGTACCAATAGCTCCAACAGCATTAGCAACATCTGCATGCTCAGGTATTATAATCTCTGCATTCAAATGTTTATCTAAATCAAACATCATTGCTTCTGAAGGTGCTCCAATTGCAACAATTGGTCTTCTTAAGGTGAAGTTTACTGCAAGACCTTTTCCATCATCATTAAAAGCCTTATCAACTATAAACTTCCAACTTTCTGGTATTTCTGTTATCTTCCTATTTTCACTTGATACTTCTCTTCTAACTGCTTCTTCAAAAAGTCTTCTGGTAATTGCTGTTAATAATATTTCAAGAGTTTCATTAGATGGCTTGCCATATAATGCAGAGAATACATCAAGAGCAAGTGATGCACCTTCCTTGCTCCATCTGTCAAATCTGCCAGTGACATGCATTAAATCAGTTGGAGTAAGAGATGCTCTTTTTACTATTCCAGATGTCTCTAGCCTGTTCAAAGGAAGTAATGCCGGAGATGGAACATCTAATCTATGAGCTGCTAATGTGGCTGGTATAGGTCCATCTTTAAGTAAATCTAAAAGTTCAGATTCTTTTGCAGTTAGATCTATTGAGATACTTGACCCAGCAACTAGAACATCCATTGAACTGGCATCAGTCTCACCAATATGATAGACAATATTAAAGTTCTTGAGAAATTTATAAACACTCTCATATTCACTGCAAAGATATGAAAAAGGAATATTTCTCATAGGTCCAATTTTAATTTGTCTATCTCCAGAAAAGTCTATTCTGCTGTCTCCACCATGACCAACTGTGCATATTTCAACAGCATCAACAGCCATCACCCAAGAACCAATTCTAGCACCTTCAGGGGACATTGCAACTAGTCCATCTTCTATAATTGCACAGTCTGTAGTAGTACCTCCAATATCCATAACTAATGCAGAATCAAGACCTGTTAATATTTTTGCTCCACTTACACTAGCTGCTGGTCCTGAGAGAATTGTTTCTACAGGTCTGGTTTTTGCTATATGTTCATCAACTGGTGTGCCATCACCTTTTACTACCATCAATCTTCCTTTAATATTGAAATCCTTCATAGCTTGATGAACAGATTTAATTAGCTCACTTATAACTGGTAATAGCCTTGCATTTGCAAGAGCTGTTTGTGCTCCATGAATTGCATTAAGCCTTCTACTAAGTTCATGAGAGCAAACGACAGGTACATCTGGATACATTTCCATTATGATTTCTCTAACTCTGTTAGCCTGCTGAGGATTTCTTACTGTTGCATAGCCAGCTACAACCAAAGCTGAACATCTCTCATTTTTTATTAAAATTTCAACAGCATTCCTAGCTGCATCTTCATCAAGAGGTTCATTTATCGAACCTCCAATGGTAGTACTTCCCTTTATCCATACAAATGGCTTATGATCTATTTCTTCAGCAAACCAATTCCATGGTGCAAGCACAATTAAACCTACTTTATATCCCCTGCCCTCAACAATTGAATTAGTTGCAAGAGTTGTTGACAAGCTTGTGATATTTACTTTTTCTAATAATTCACTTGGAAGCTGAGATATTGCACCTCTTATACCCTCCAAGAGATTGTGGTATGTAGTAAGAGATTTTGCTTTTGATAATATCTTTTTTTCTGCAATGTCATATATAACAGCATCAGTATATGTGCCACCTGCATCAATACCCAACCCAATTCCAGATGATTCGACATTGCTTTCAATTGATTCTAATATCACCTCAGTATCAGTAAACGGTTGTGAATTATCTTGATCTGGCAAAACTACATCAATAATTTTGTCATCACCAGTTGCTATTGATCTGCCTCTTGGCGGAATAACAACAATCTTATCTGAGTGCCAATTTCCATTTAATAGATTTTCCAATAATTCAGAATCACCCTTCAAAACATCGTGATTCCAACCCAATATATCTGCAACATTTTGAGTAAATTTTTTGTATTCATCTTCATTTGGAAAACCTAAGTCTATATATGCAGCTCTTGTATAATGCTGTCTCCATCTCTCCATGAAAGAAACTATATGCTCTGCATTATCTTTACCAAATAGCTGTTCATATTTGTTATATTCCGGATGTTTTTCAAACCCATCTTTGTTGTAGTTGATATATAGTGAAGATGCATCTTTGTTTTTTGGATTTATTTTTTGTTTTATCCAACCCATTGTGTGATAGAATGTGCCCGGATTTTGGCTGAATTGTTTTAAATATGCTTCCTGTGAACCTAGAAAAAGAGTAATGCAATCATGAGCTCTTGGAATGACTAATGGAATATCTCTTGACTCAATATTTGCTATTCCTCTACCACATAAGCCATATACTAATATAATGGCATCATATTTTCCACTTTTTGATGCTTTATCAATCTCTGATTGAGTGAGAAGTCTTAAATCATTTGGTCTAGAATGCAAGCCTGCATCAAGTATCTTGATATCTATATCATTTTCAGATTTTTCTGCAAGATATTTGAGATATGGTTCAAAAACACCACATGCTATAACTTTGAGTTTCATAACATCAACCTATATTCATTTTTGTTTAGAAAAGAAGAGACATTTTATCTATTATAATTTTAACAGCTACATTAAACATCTGTAATCCTTAAAGATAGTATTTGATAGATGATGGCACTATTTTTATATAATTTAGCACCATTTTTACAATATTTTGAATAGAAATTGGAAATAATACTAATGAGGTGAGAATGATGAAAAACTTAAACTGCCCTGGTCAAGACCTAAGGTATTGGAAACCAGAGGATATATATGAATCAAAATGTTTTCATTGTGGAAAACCAATTGAGTTTTTTAAGGACGACCTTAGAAGGAAATGTCCTCATTGTGGTGAATACACAGTAAATGAGAAAAATGATATGGCTTGTGCTGCATGGTGCAAGCATGCAAAAGAGTGTCTTGAACAAATGGGAAGACCAGTTTTTAATGATGATGAAGAATGATATAAAACAATCTCATTTGCTTGACTGTTAATATCTACAGGTGTATCATGTTTTTGTATAAAAAATTAAATTAAATGCTTAACTGATGGGCATTATTTATCTTTGGAGAAATCACTTTTGAGCAAAGATACTAAAACACAAAACAGCACACTATGTTGCTCCAGCATTCCCGTAGATCCTGACCTTAAAAAGAGAATAAAAGAGCTTTGTGGTGAGGATGTTGACAAATGCTATCAGTGTGGTGAATGCACTGCCGGATGTCCAGCTGGATTTACAATGGAAATAGCTCCAAATCAAGTAATGAGAATGGCTCAAGTAGGCATGAAAGATGAACTATTGAAAAGCCATACTATTTGGCTGTGTGCTGGATGTGAGACTTGTGCTACAAGATGCCCTAGAGGTGTTGCACTTTCTAAAGTGATGGATGCCTGCAGACAAATATGCATTATGGATGGTGTAAAACCAGCTGAAGAAAATGTTGTTGCTTTCCATGAAGAATTTTTGAAAGCTGTAAAAAGAGGCGGTAGAGTGCATGAAATCAGCCTAATTGGTTTTTATAAGCTCAGAAGCAGACAGTTTTTCTCAGATGTTTTTCAAGGAATTCAGATGTTTTTAAAAGGTAAATTAGGCATTATCCCTTCTATTATCAGAGGTAAAAAAGAAGTTAGAGGGCTTTTTGATAAAAAAAAGTGATGATGCAAAAATAATCATTAGATTATCAAATATGTTGTGTTAGTTTCGGGAACAAGTTCCCGAAACACCATGCGGTAATATCTAAATCTCAGAAGCTAAAAGCAAAAAATAAGTGATAAATTAGAAGTGATGATAATATCATTCTAAATTTTGATATATAAAACTAACATCTAAAACGCAGGGAGCTTTTTATATGAAATATGCGTATTTTCCCGGCTGCAGTTTGGAATCTACTGCAAATGAGTTTGATAAATCCACTCATTTAGTTGCTGAAGCTGTTGGTATTGATTTATTACAAATTCCTGACTGGAACTGCTGTGGTGCTACTTCTGCTCACAATCTTGATCATAAATTAAGTATAGCTCTTCCTGCCAGAAGTTTAGGTATTGCAGAAAACATGGGGCTTGATGTAGTTGCTCCATGTGCTGCCTGCTATAACAGATTAAAATCTGCTGAAGTTGAAATGAAATCAAATAAAAATTTGATGGATGAAATAAACTCTTCACTAGAAAAACCATACACTGGAAAATCAACAGTAAAAAATTCTTTAGAAGTGATGTCTGACCCTGAAGTTTTGAAAGTGATCGAAAGCAAGATTGTTAATAGCTTAAGCGGATTAAAACCTGCTTGTTATTATGGGTGTCTGTTAGTAAGACCTGCTAAAGTAACTAATTTTGATAATCCTGAAGATCCTCAAAGTCTAGATACAATAATGAAAACTGTTGGTGCTGATCCTGTGGAATGGTATTTCAAAAATGAATGCTGTGGTGCAAGCTTTGGTCTTACAAAACCTGAGATTGTAGTAAAGCTGACAGGTGAGATAATATCTAATGCAAAAAAACATGGTGCAAACTGCATTGTAACAGCTTGCCCACTTTGCACAACAAACCTTGAAATGAGACAAGAAGCTGCTGGCAAAATGAGAGGTGAAGATCTTTCAATGCCTATATTCTTTTTTACAGAATTAGTTGGACTTGCCATGGAACTTCACGGTATCAAAAAATGTTTCTCAAGTCATCTAATAGATGTGAATCCTGCTCTTGATTCTATAACTGCTTTAAATGTATAAAGATTATAAAAAATGGACTGAGTAAATGGCTAGAATTGGTGTATTTGTTTGCTGGTGTGGATCTAATATTGCAAAAACTGTTGAGGTTTCTGAAGTAGCAAAACAAGCTTCAGAGATGCCCGGTGTTGTGTATGCAACAGATTATAAATATATGTGTAGTGAACCGGGACAAAATTTGGTAAAAGATGCAATAAAAGAACATAAACTGGATAGAGTTGTAGTTGCATCATGTTCACCAAGACTTCATGAACCAACATTCCAAAAATGTATTGCTGAAGCAGGACTCAATCCATATATGGTTGAAATTGCAAACATTAGAGAACACTGCTCTTGGGTGCATGAAAAATCGCCTGAGACCACAAAAAAAGCTGTTGATTTGGTTGCAATGGCTGTTGCAAAAGTAGCCAAAAATGAACCATTATACAGAAATCAAATTGCACTAAGCAAGAGAGCATTGGTGATTGGTGGAGGAATAGCCGGAATACAAGCAGCACTGGATATTGCAGATGCTGGATATCCTGTTGTTTTAGTTGAAAGGACACCAAGCATAGGTGGTCATATGGCTCAATATGACAAAACATTCCCTACTTTAGATTGTGCTGCCTGCATACTCACACCCAAAATGGTAGATGCTGCTTCTCATCCTCTGATAGATATTTGGACATATTCTGAAGTGGAAGAAGTGAATGGATTTGTTGGCAACTTTGAGGTGAAGATTAGAAAGAGAGCTAAAAGTGTTGATGAATCTAAATGCACAGGATGTGGAGTGTGCACAGAAAAATGTCCTGTAAAAGATTTACCAAATCCATTTGATGAAGGAATGGGAACAAGAAGAGCAATTTGGACACCTTTCCCTCAAGCAGTGCCTAATAAGCCGGTTATAGATAGAGAGCATTGCAGAATATTTAATGGTCAAAAATGCGGGGTATGCCAGAAGGTTTGTCCATCTGATGCTATTGTATATGAGCAGGAAGATCTGGTGCTTACTGAGAAGTTTGGTGCAATTGTAGTTGCTACTGGATTTAATCTTTGGGATTCATCTGTAATGAATGAATATGGATATGGTAAATATCCTGATGTGATATCTTCTATTCAATTTGAAAGAATAATGAATGCATCTGGACCGACTGAAGGGAAAATAGTAAGACCATCAGACGGTAAGGTGCCGGAATCTATAGCATTTTTGAGCTGTGTTGGAAGCAGAGATACAGAAAAAGGTCAGCCATATTGTTCTAAAGTATGCTGTATGTATAATGCAAAGCAAGCTTTGCTGGTGAAAGATAAACTACATGATGTAGAAACCTATGTTTTTTATATGGACATTAGAGCTGCTGGCAAGGGATATGAAGAGTTTGTGAGAAGAACAATAGAAGAATATGGTGCTAATTATATAAGAGGCAGAGTGTCTAGAATATATCCTGATGATGGAAAGCTTGTCATAAAAGGAGTTGATACTTTACTTGGCAAGCCAATAGAAGTGAGAGTTGATTTGGTAGTCTTAGCAACTGCAATGAAGCCTCATGATGATGCAAAAGAGCTAGCAAGAAAGTTAGGAATATCAACTGATCAATATAATTGGCTTTCTGAGGCTCATCCAAAATTAAAACCAGTTGAAGTTTTAAGTGATGGTATCTACTTAGCAGGTGCTTGCCAATATCCAAAGGATATCCCTGATACAGTTGCTCAGGCAAGTGCAGCAGCAAGCAAAGTAGCAGGATTATTTAGAAAAGAAGCTATTTTGAGTGAACCAATGATAGCATATATAAATCAAGAAACTTGCTCTGGATGTGGTTTATGTGTTGGTGTATGCCCATTTAGTGCAATTGAACTTGTGGAGGTAGTTGATAAAAAGAACTCAACTAGAGATAATCAAGTGATGATGACTGTTGCTAAAGTAAATGAAGGTATTTGCAAAGGATGCGGAACTTGTGCCGCTGCTTGCAGAAGTCAGTCAGCAAGACTCAGAGGTTTTGAAGGAAAGCAAATATTAGCAGAGATTGATGCATTGTCTGCAATAAAATAGATATAAAAGTATATCTTATGCAGGTTGAGAAAAATGCAAATAACTCAACATTTAATTTTTGAATCAACTGACTATTATTTCTTTGGAGCTGCTTTACTTATCATATTAATTGTGATTGGTTATTTTATTGTCAGAGATTTAAAAAGGGCTAAACAGCAGAAAGAAATAAATACCATTTTGCAAGATGAAACAGATGAAGAAGATGAAAATCTTACAAATGATTTAAAAAGTGAATTTGGCAACCCTATTAACACAATAGTATATGCAATGATGTTTCTAGGCGGTCCTGTTGCAATTTATAAATATCTCAAAAACGCTTGGGAAAGTAGCCCAGAAGGAAGTCCTATTAAAACTATAATGACTGTTGCAATCATGATTATTGCTGCATTCATATTGCTTTCTATTGTTAAAACTATTGAAAGAAAAATATACAGAGAGAATGTAGCAGAACTCTATGAAGCTAGAGAATCTAATCTTTATGAGAGATAAATATAAAAATATAATATTTGTTTTTTTGTTCATATTAATTTGCTCTATTGGTAATGCAATAGAGATATTGCCAAGTGCAAAAGGTAACAAATGGGAATATGAATCATATAAAATAATCAAAGCATCTATTTCTCATGATAATAATGTGATTGCAACATTAAATGATGTAGCTTATGGTTCAAGCATATATAAAATTACAGATAAATCTGGTGATAATCCTGTTATATGGGAATATGTAGAAGAAACAAAAATGGATTCCCCAAGTGGTGTATCAGATTCTAGCAAGGCTACAATAAAATATAGCTATAAAAATGAAAAGATGGTTTTGCATGAAATCACCACAATATCAGGAACAGATAAAAAAACTGAAACACAAACTTATAAGCCACCTCTTGTATATTTTGACTCATCATTTAAAATTGGTGATAAATGGGATGTTGGTGAAATAAGAGATGGTGATACAACTACATTTTTGCAGGCTGAAATAGTAGGTATGGAAGATGTAAAAGTTCCTGCTGGCACTTTTAATAACTGTGTGAGAGTAGTATATCACAGCAATAAAATAGCAGGCACTATTAACATGTGGGATAGTGAGTTCAAAATTAAAGATGCAAAGTCTAGAAGTGTATATTGGATAGCTGAAGGTGTAGGAGTTGTAAAAGAACTTGAGGTATATACATCTACAAGTGAATCTGAAGGACCTGATGGCAAACCTATTATATTGAAAACAGCAACTTGTGTTGTGAGTGAATTATCACCCGGTTATATAGTTAAAAAATAAGTAGATTTGATTGGATTAAAATAGATGTCTAAAGAAATAATGATTGAAGAGCAACAAATAGAGAAACAAACTGAATGGCAACCATATATATTGGGAATACTATGCAATTGGTGCAGCTATGCTGGTGCTGACTTAGCTGGAAGTGCTAGATTAACATATCCTGCAACAGTGAGAATTGTAAGAGTACCTTGCTCAGGTAGAGTTGACCCGATGTTTGTATTAAAGGGATTTCAAAAAGGTTTTGATGGAGTTATGGTATTGGGATGTCACCCAGGAGACTGTCATTATGCCAAAGGTAATTTTTATGCTAGAAGAAGAATTGCATTAGTTAAAGACCTATTGAAGAGTCTTGGTATAGATGAAAATAGATTTCATTTCGAATGGGTATCTGCATCAGAGGGTAATAGATTTGCTGAGTTAGTGAATGATATGACTGACAAGCTCAAAGAACTAGGACCTTTTGAGGGAGTTAATAGATTTTAGAAGTTTGAGGTTAGATTTAAGAGTTTATAAAAGATTCTTCGGCACTTTGTGCCTCAGGATGATAAAATATATATCATGCTGAACTAAATTCAGCATCTCATAACAATTAACAATTTGCACTAGGATAAGTGGATAATATGTCTGAAGTTCAACAAAAAGTAAGAGATGAAGCAAGAAAAATATTGGAATCTGGTGAGGTTTCAATGGTGATTGGATATGGTGAAGGGAGTGTGCCTTTCAAAACTACACCAATCTTCATTAAATCTGCAGATGATGCAGATAAACTTGTTTGGAACCCTGCATGTGTGAATAATCTTGCTGTTTATCTAAAGAGATTTGCAAAAAATCAAAAAGTGGGAATAGTGGCAAAACCTTGTGATATAAGAAGCATTATTCAGCTTATCCATGAAAAACAAATATCCAGAGAAAATGTGTATATAATAGGTATGGGCTGTGAGGGTGTTGTTGACAGCAAAAATCTTGAAGGCAAAGATTTTAGAATGCAGGATGTTGTTGCAATGGAATGGGATAATGATGGATTGAGAGTAACAAGCGGCACCCAAACATGTAATTTATCAAGATCTGAATGTGTTAAAGAAGCATGCAACATATGTGATGAAAACAACCCTGTTATGTGTGATGTGCAAATATGCACAGCAGATAGACCAGACTGCAGGAAAATGGTTGAGATACCTCAACTTCCTGAAGATAGAAGAAAGTTTTGGGCAGAACAATTTTCTAAGTGTATTAGATGTTATGCGTGCAGGCAGGTATGCCCAAACTGCTATTGCGAGAGTTGTTTTGCAGACAGAATAGAGCCTAAATGGACAGCTAAAAAGGCTACTACAGATGAAGCTTGGATGTTTCATGCTACAAGAGCAATGCACCTTGCTGGAAGATGTATTAATTGTGGTGAATGTGAAAGAGTATGCCCTGTTAATATTCCAGCAGCTGAGCTTATTAGAGAACTTGCAGATGTAATAAAAGATAGATATGATTTTGAAGCGGGAGACCCAAATAATGAATCTCCACTGCTTGGAAGCTATGAAGAGGATGATCATGACCCAGCTAGTCATGGTGGATAATAAATATCAAATTGGATAATAAAATGGTAGAAAAAATTATCAGTAAAGATAAAATTAAAGAATATTTAGAATCACTCATGCCTGAATATAAAGTGGTGGCACCAGTGAGGAGATTTAGTGCTCCTGCAGAATTCAAAGAAATCTCACCTAAAGATGACTACTTCATAGATGGCTCAGAAATGATGGCTCCACCTAAAGACTATTTATTGCCTAGATATGAAGTGTTATTTAAGGCAGAGACTAAAAAAGGACAAGAAAAAGTAGAGACAACACTGCCAACAGCAGAAAAGAGAGCAATATTTGGAATGTGGCTTCCAGATGCTCAAGGCATAGCAGTGTTAGATAAAGTATTCCTTGATGGTAAATATAATGATCCATATTATGCAAACAGAAGAGAAAACTCAGTATTAGTTGCTGTTCTTCCAAATGAGCCCAGATGGAGCTGGTTTTGCAGCAGTGTGGATAAAGTGGATGAATGGAAGAAAAATGTTGATGTGCTGATGTATGACATTGATTATAAATATTATTGTGAGTTTTATACTGAAAAAGGTGAAGCATTAATAAAAGATAATTTTTTCAATGATCCATCTGAAGCTGATACTGTAAAAAAGAATGAAGTATGGAGCAGGTTTGTTGAGTATGGAAAACAGCCTTTTGCTGAAGCTGAGTTATATGAAAAACTTTCTTGGGATAACCCTATTTGGGAAGAGATTGCAGACAAATGTATAGGTTGTGGTGTCTGTAGCTACACCTGCCCAAGCTGCAGCTGTTTTGATATACAAGATGATGTATGCGGAAGCTGTGTGGAAAGATACAGATGCAGAGATACCTGCCAATTTGAAGATTTCACTCTAATGGGACATGGACACAATCCAAGAGACCAAAAAGTGCCAAGGTCAAGACAAAGACTTATGCACAAATTCCAATATCAGCATGAGCAATTTGGAGTTGTTGGATGCACAGGTTGTGGCAGATGTGTTGAAAGCTGTCCAGTGAATGTTGATATTAGAGATGTATTAAACAGAACCTGCTGTGAGGATTGATATAAATTAGCCAATATGGATATTATCACATCTCCAACTGAAAAATGGCTTATTGAGAAAATAAAGCAATGTGAGAGTGAGTTTTTAGTATCAAGTCCATATATCAATTGGGGATTTAATAATCTTCTTAAGTGCTACCTGATTATTCAATGTTAAATATTCTAACAAGAACAAATGTTAAAGATTTTGCTAAAGGATCATCTTGTATTGAATCTGTTTCAGATTTAGCAAGCAAAGGTGCTATGATA
>JBDNDK010000209.1:0-3830 GCA_046719185.1 Armatimonadota bacterium | reverse complement strand
GCTCTTCTATTGATGCATTCTGCTCCTGAATAATATCTGATACTTCTCTTGCTGCTGCTGCATTCTCTTCACTCACTGCTGCTACCTGCTCTATCTGCTGACCTACCTCTGTGCTTGATGCTGCCATCTCTTCAGTCGCTGCTGTGCTCTCCTCAGTGATTGCAGATACATTCTCTATTGCCTTTATAACCTCATTGCTTGATGCTGTCATCTGCTGAGCTGCTGCTGATACTTCCTCTACCTGCTTCACTACTCCACGAATCGCTGTCTGAATCTTCTGCAGAGCCTCACCTGCCTCATTTCCTAGAGCCGTCCCCTCTTCTACCTCATGACTGCCACGCTCCATCGCACTCACTGCCTGCTCAGTCATCTGCTGGATATTCTGAATCAGCTCTGCTATCTCACCTGTTGCCTTACTTGAACGCTCTGCTAGCTTTCTTACCTCATCTGCCACCACTGCAAAGCCTTTACCATGCTCACCTGCTCTTGCTGCCTCTATCGCTGCATTCAATGCTAGCAAGTTCGTCTGCTCTGCTATGTCATCTATTGTCTCTACTATTGCACCTATCTGTTGGCTCTGATCACCTAGCTGTCTTACCATATCTGCTACGGCATCGGTTGCTTCTTTTATCTTGCTCATACTTCCTACAGCATCGGCTACCTGCTTTCCACCACTATCAGCTACTTCACTTACCTCATGGCTTGTCCTTGCCGCATCTTGAGCACTTGAAGCCACTTGATCTATTGCTGCACTTATCTGCTGAACCAAGGTTACTGTCTCATCTACTGTCGTCGCTTGGCTCTGAGCTCCCTTTGATACTTCCTGAATTGCTCTGCCTAACTGCTCCATTGCTGCGGAACTCGCTTCCACTGTCCTTGCCTGATCCTGAGAACCTTGAGCAACTTGGTTTGAAGTCTCGGCTATCTGCTGTGAACCCTTTGATACTTCCTCTGTTATTGCAGATAAAGTCTGACTTGATGCTGCTACCTTGGTTGAGGATTCTGCTACCTGCAGAATTGCTGACTGCAGAGTATCCATTGCTTTATTTAAGCTCTCTTTTATCAGAGCAAAATCACCCTTATAATCACCCTGCATTCTTGCAGTTAGGTCATTATTTGCTAAGTGATCTAATACTTCTGCTGCCTCATTGATTGGTTCTACTACTGCATCTAAGGTTGCATTTATTCCATCTACTATCTTTGCAAAATCACCACTATGTTTTGTAGCATCAGCACGTGTTTGCAATTTACCTTCAAGTGTTGAAGCAACTAACATGTTGGCATCTTCAGATAGTCTATTTATCGCTGCTACGCAATTGTTTACTGCATTTGCTATTGTTTCAAACTTCTCTTTTACTTCTCTTGTATCATTATCTGCTTCTTCTACTTCTATCACAAAATCTAAGTTTCCAGCTGAGAGTTTTGCTAAGCCTTCATTGAGCTTTGCTACTTCAACCTCTTGGAAGTCTGCTATCTTCTTCTGCAGTCTTGCTGCTTGTTTTATTGCTGTTTGGTCTTGAACTACTTCAAGAGCTCCTACTACTTTTCCACTCTCATCTTTAATTGGAACACCAACATAAGATATCTCAAGATCAAGATTTCCGGGATGGGCATCAGTCTCACTTTCTGCTTTTGTATTACTGCTCATTACTTTTGCACAAGCACAATTTGCTGTCTTACAATCTGAGGTCTTAAAGTGGTCATAACACTTTGTTCCTACTAACTGTTGAGGTGTTTTCCCACCCACTTCAGCACCAAAGTTATTAATGTATTGAATATTAAAATCATTATCAATAATCATAACTGGTGCTGGAATGTTGTCAAGATGTCCAACTACTGAGTCCAATGTGTTATTTACACCCTCAACTATTTGCTTGTAACCACCTTCAAAGTTTGATGCATTTCCTCTTGTATTGAGTCTGCCTTCAATTGCTGCTTTACTTAGCATATTTGCTTCAGCAACAAGGTTTTGAAGCACATTTACTACATTGGACATATTTTGAGAAAGAATATCTTTATCTGATCTGGCATTTATTTGAGCACTCAAGTCGCCTTTGCCAAGCTGTTGTGCTGCATTTGCTACACCTTGGATATATTCAACTGTGCTTCTGAATGAATTTGCCAATTCTCCAAGTTCATCATTGGATTGGTATGTAATATTCTGATTTACATCTCCAAGAGAAACATTCTCTGCCACTTCCACCATCTCTTTTAATGGTCTTGTGATTGCTCTTGAGATTACCATTCCAAGAAAGACAGCTAACAAAACGCCAATAATTGTTGCAACCAATGAAACTGTCTTGCTTCTTGCCGCGATAGTTTCAGATCTAGCTACTTCTTTTTCGCCTATTTCTCTGTTAATCCTATTAATCTCTGTAAGATGTTCAGATGCAGATAATAATAATTCTCTAGATTTAAGTGAAGACGCAAGAGCATCATCATCAAGTTTCGCAACTTCTGGAGAATCTTTTGAATATCCTCTTGCAATCAAATTATCTTTTTCTTTAGATATTCTCACAAGATTATGGTTTTCATTTTTCCAGTTTTCAAATACAGATACAAATTCTTTCCAAATTTTTGCTTCTTCATCTGTTTGAGGTAGAGGCTCATATTTTTTCCAGCCCTCATCTATTCTTTTATAATTCTCTTCAATCCATTCATACTGAGCTTTTCTAACATCTGAATCCATCATTCTTCTGTTAATTAACCCAAGCTCAGCTACCCATATATTTGCCATTCCAAGTCTTATCTGTGCCAAGCCATCAATACTTGGCATTCGAACTTCACCAATTTCATAAATATTAGAGCCTAATTTAGAAACTCCAGTGAAACCAGTGGTACCCACAATCGCAGCAATCAATGCTACAATGCCAAAGCCAAATAATAATTTTTGGCTAATCTTAAGTTTGTTTAACATTTCTACGCCAACCTCCATAGTAATATCAGCAATCCTTTTTTGCCGAATATAAGTTTTGAAATTGAATGCTGTTTTGAAGCTTGTATGGAATCTATAATCGTCGCTCAATATTTGCTGTGAACTTAATCACAAAAAATTAAGCCTCAAAAAACAGCATTCAAAGCCATAATGCTCATTATTCGGATAATCGGCATGTTAGAAAATAAAATTTCTACAGGAAAACACTTAATTTTAGAAATATTTTTAAAATATTAAGCGATAGATATATGAGTTACAAATGAGGATATATCAAAATAAATCAAATATACAAAATATTTCTATATAAAAATTATTGCATAATGGAGTTATTGACATTTTGGGTGTGTTTTGATAATATAAGCTTGCATGGCGGAGTACCTCAGCTGGTTAGAGGACCCGGTTCATACCCGGGGCGTCGTCGGTTCAAGTCCGACCTCCGCTACCACCCCGTTCTTAAAAACTATAGCTAATTATCGCAATTCTGCTGGATTTAACATCAAGTATAATATTTATAAATTATCTCAAACAATGTTTCACAATGGATTATAAGTTTATATAAGTACAAGCTAATTTCTGATACAACAATTTAACTTGCCTTTTAACTGTACACAAAAAAAAGACCGCACAATTATGCACGGTCTTTAAAATTAGCTATTATAGATTATATCTTAGGGCCAAGGATTTGGCTTTTGTCTATTATTATCTGAAAATTGCCAGCCAAGAGTCATAACATTTCTTTCCCACTTTGTGAAGCCTTTTACATGCCCATCAAGGAAAAGAATATTATTTATACCTCCACCATGCGGACCGGGGAATGTTATCCAGTTTGCATCTTGATCTTTCCCAAGAGAACCAGTATATCCAAACTTGTTTTTGTTTGCAGGAGTATGTGACT
>JBDNDK010000208.1:0-3841 GCA_046719185.1 Armatimonadota bacterium | reverse complement strand
AGCATCACATCTGCTTTCTGAGCTCTGGATTATTATACAACTCTAATACAGCATTTTTGAAGGATTCAGAATCACCCGGCTCATAAAATTTCACAATGCCTTCTGGAAAATGCTTTTGGACAGTGCTGGTTCTTGTTACAACTGAAGGCAAACCCATCATTACATATTCTGCTGTTTTATTGTTGAAGCATAAATCTGTAAGGTCATCAATTTTTAGAGTAGAGATTCCAATATCACTTTTCTCTATAAATTTTGGTATCTCACTGAATGGGACTAGTCCGCAGAGTTCGACTCTATCGCTGATATTCAGGTCTGCTGCTAGTTTCTTGAGATTATCAATTTCATTACCATCACCAACAATTCTGAATTTGATATTGGGTATGGTGGTTAGCTCAGAAACAGCCTTTACTACCATTTTTAGGTCGTATGTGTCTGTGACTGTGCCAGTATATAATAATATGAATTCACTATTATCTGCATTTGGATTTGATATTTTTGCTGAGACTGGTTTGAAAAGTTTATCATCTGGAAGATTCATCACTACTGATACCTCTTTGGACTGTGCAACTGGTTCAAACCTTCTTTTCATAGCATCATTTACTGTTAATATATGTGTTGCAAAATTTATACTAATTTTCTCTTGCCACATTAAAAATTTGATTAATGCACTGTCTGCTTTTTTTTCATATTTTGACATAAAAAGCTCAGGCATGGGGTCATGTTCATCTAATATCACTTTACACCCAAACCATTTGGCAGGCATTGCTGAAAACACAAGAAAATCTGGAAGATTGCTGACATGAATTAAATTATATTTTTTATTCAGATGAAACAGAGTATAGAACCAAGACAAGAAAAAGAACGATATATATTCAAATAGATATCTAATAACATTGCCTCTTTTTCTGGTTAGAGGCAGTCTGATTACATTAACACCATTTATAATCTCATTATTGAGTTGATTCTGGTTTCTGAGGCAAACAACATCGACTTGAATACCAGCTTCTGCAAGTGCCTCAGCCTGTCTTCTGATTCTAGGATCCTGTGGATAGTATGATTGAACAATATGGCAGACTTTATACAATTATTCACCTTTAGCCATTAGAATAGTTAGATGATATAGTATCATTGCTAAGTTTCTAGGATATGAGTTTTTATCTTTAAATATTAAGTAATTATTCCATGAATAATCATATCCACCATCTTTTCTTTGAACTTCAATTAGTCTGTTGTAGCCTTTTAATGATTGCTCTATATAGTTTCCAAAACCCATATTAGTTGTCATTAATAAAGCAGCTGATACTGCAGCAGTGTAGTATGGGACAGTGGGAGTTTTTTTATGGCATGCAAATCTTGCATCTCCATTTTCTCTCACTCCATTTTTGAGATATTCTGCTACTTTTTTTATTACATCTATAATTCTTTCATCATTAGTATTTTTATAATACTCCAACAGATCCATTAGTTCAAAGGCATGATATTGGTAGCATAAATAATGAGTTCTGGTTTTCTCACCAACTTTTCCAATAGCATAGGGCAGTTCTCCAGTGTGTAGCTGGCATTGTATTAAGAAATTAATCATTTGGGTGTTATATTGTAAATATGTATCATCATTTGTGGCTTTATGCATCTCAGAAGAAATCCATAATCCTAATGTGCTGACATTTGGAACCAATTTAGAAGCAAAATTATTTGAGTAATATCTAAGAGATAATGAATTTTCATCATTATTATATTTTTGGAATCCTATATTTTCCATCATATAGTCATACCATTTAACAGCACCATCTAGATATTTTTTGTCTTTACTCAAATCAAATGCACGAAGTAGCCCAATAGCAGCAAAGCATCCTTCCACTGTGGTTATTCTGCCTTCCCATCCGGGAGCATCATGCACCCAATATCCTTCATCAGTTTGATTTTTTAATATGCTATCTGCACATTTAGTTACTGCTTCATAATATTTTTTATCTCTTGTTTGATTGTATAATTCATAGTTTGCAAGTATCCAATAGCCTTGACCTTGCAAAAGATATCTATCATTATTCCTCCATGGCAAAAATGGCAGATATGATCTAACAAATCTCCAAACTCTTAGGTTCCATCTGCCTCCACCATCGGGACCCATAATAGAGCCATCAACTTTAAGGTGGTTATCTACAATATTTTGCCAGAGTTTGGATGCTGAAACATTGGCTTTTTCTTTAATATTAATTAAATCTATCAATGATTACCTCAAGAAAACAGTAGTTTTCTTTATAATACGATAAAAGAGTATATTATATTATACTAATATTATATTATACTAAGTCAATCTATTAAATTGTGCCATATTATAAATAATTTGATCATATGGAGCGAATGGTAATAAAAAATCGTATATCAACTTAGTGTATAATATTAAAGGGTCAATACCTATTAGGAGATTTTAGAATCATGATAAAAAACAGATTAGCAACATTTATTTTGATGA
This sequence comes from Armatimonadota bacterium, assembly GCA_046719185.1. Classification (GTDB taxonomy): domain Bacteria; phylum Armatimonadota; class UBA5829; order UBA5829; family UBA5829; genus JBDNDK01. The sequence goes on along the minus strand of JBDNDK010000208.1, from coordinate 1,368 downwards.
TTTTGGTTGTTATGTCTTTTGTTGGAGCTGTTTATTCTGATGAGAAAAAGACAGAAGAAATAAAGAAAGTAAGTGATGTTTTCCCAACTCTAACAATTGGTGCACTTGCTGGTGCTAAGGTTGTGGATTTGGCTGATGGAGTAGTGTTGGATGCTGGAGATTATAAACTAAAGGCTGAGGATGTTGATAAAGAACTAGAAAGGATTGCAGATACATATAAAGCCCAATTTAAGAATAATAAATTTTTCTTATTAGAAAATATGACTGCTCAGAATCTAGTTACCAAAGAAGCTAATAAATGGGCAGATGAGAATAATGTTGATAAAGATAATCCAGAAGTGGATGTGCTGCAGAAATATTTTGATTCCATTGCAAGCAAGGTGACAGTTTCAGATGAAGAAGCTAAAGCATTTTATGATGCAAATAAAGATATGATAGGTGACCAGACCTATGATGATATTAAAAATGATATTATTGAGTATTTGAAAGCAGATAAACAGCAGTCAGAAATCAATAATTGGGTTAATAAGCTTAGTGATAGAATAGAAATAAAAGTTGATAAAAAGTGGACCCAAGAGCAGTATGATTTAGCATTAGATAATGAACTTGATAAAGCTAGAAAAAATGCTAAATTGCCAACAATGGCATTTTTCTTTTCAACTACCTGCAAGCCATGTGCTGATACAAAACCACATGTTCAGAGTATAAAAACAGAATTTGCAGATAAATTGAATGTTGTAAGTATTTCTACAAATGATAATTTTGTGCTTTCAGAAAGATATGGAATAGAAGTTGTCCCTATTATAGTGTTCTTTGATAAAGATGGAAAAGAAGTGTCAAGAAACACTGGCTACATATCAAAAGAAGATCTAACTGCAAAGCTTAAAGATGTTGGAGTTACAAAAGCAGAGTAGGATTTTTAATATTATATTTTGGATGTTTCGGGATCTATATCCCGAAACATCTTTTATTATTACTTAACTATATCTTGTCATAATGTCCTATTCTTCTGTTTACCTCAACACCTGCTTTTATATTTTTGCCATCATTACCTAATCTGCCAATATATGCACCGGGATATTGATTTTTCTTATCTTTGAACTGTGGCAGCCATTCTCTCTGAGCTTCTATCATCTCATCTACCATGTTTCTTATCTCATGTGGAGCAAGAACTGCAGCTGTGAGAGGATCCATCATACATGCCTGATACACTCTTTCATAATCTCCATAAATTGCCGCATCTACTGCTAAATCCTGCACCAAAATATTTGTCATATTTAGAGCAGCACATTGTTTTGGAAGCTCACCAACATAAGCACCATGCAAGCCAAATTTATCTACAAATATTGGCACTTCCACACAGCAATT
>JBDNDK010000207.1:0-3918 GCA_046719185.1 Armatimonadota bacterium | reverse complement strand
TGACATGCATTTGTTCTTTGCCGTCCTGAGAATGGAACGATATTATGGATCTGTTCACCCGTTTCGTCAACCCTGTAAGCTTTTGGTTTTTGCCAAGGTCTAGGTTTAGGTTTGAATATATCTCCAAACCAACCAGCATTTGCAGGAACTACACTCAAAGCAAATGCAAGACATATAATTATGCAAAATGCAGCTTTAGCTTTTGTTACATAAGTCATTAGGTTTACACCCTCCATAATCAATCTAAATCATAATAGCAAATAGAATTTATCAATTATTCACAAATCTAGCAAGTCTATTTTCACCTGTTTTGAAATAATAATAATGATGGGCATGAGTTTTATTATCACACCCATCATTTTTCACATCAAAATGGTGCAGCAGGTGGAGCATCAATGCCATCTAGATTCATTTCTTTAAGTATATTGCCAGCAGGTATACCTAATGATTGACCTGTATAACTTGTATTTGGATCAATTATAAGCTGACAATCTACAAATGCTCTAAACCAATATCCATTCCAAGCTTTTATAGTTCTTAATGCACCAGCTCTTGTTGGGTGAATAAGTCTATAATCTCTTGCAATTGGATCATACCACCAAGCATAATCTCTCACCCAACCAGCAGATGCTGCTTCGGCAAGTGTCTTGGTTTGGTTAAGATATCTCACCTTAATCTCAGAAATTGGTATTCCCAAATCTTCAACAACATTTCCATTGGCATCTCTTCTCCAGTTGAAGAAGATGTTTCCAATCTGGTTCCAACCTCTTTTAACATTTATTGCCATTGGAGACAATGTGCTTGTTCCTGTGTTTCTAGCATAGTCTCTAGCAAACACTTTTAGCAATTTATACTGCTGATCATATCTTGGACTAGCTGCAAAACTTGGATTGCCAAATGTCAGCCAACCTCTTCTCACCCATTCCGGCTGAATTGATTCAGGTCCTGGATAGAGTCTTGTAGGTTTAATCCAGAATGCCTCACCAGGCTGAAGTGCTGGGAATGCACCTTGAAGATTATATCTAAAGTATGCACCAGCACCAGGACTCCATCTAATAATCTGCATTCTAAGTGCCTCTTCAAATCCAAATATCATTCCAGGGTCGCCAGAAGCAATCACATATGGTGGAGTTATCATATCCACAACAGTGTCACCAGTAGCTGGATCAACACCACTAGCAACTGCTATTGTTCTCATTGGACCATTCACTCTTAATGATAGTGTCTGAGCTTCTGATGTCTGAGCAGCATCCCAATTTGAATTGCCACCCCAACTTATACCAACTCTCCATTGACCACTAGATATAAGATTCATACTCTCACCAGTAATAAGAGTAGGATCAGCACCTCTTGGATATGTAACTATTATATTACCTCTCCAATTGCTTATCTCACTAACAATACCTTGAAGAGTCATCACTGTTCCATCAGGCTTTGCCACCTGAACTGCTATGTTATTTATTGATGATGGAGGTGTTACTTGATTATTCTGTGGGAAGTTTATCACAGCTTCAATTCTTACTTCCTCACCAATAAATGCCTGATTATTTGAAAGTGTGCTGCCATCTGAATGCCTCAATACTCTCAAGTTAGAGAAGAATGGAACTAAAACAACAACATTCTTTGTCTGTGCACCATCAATTGTTGCATTAGCCAAACCATCACTAGCACTTATTGTATATGTATGTCTTCCCGGTCCTATTTCAGAACCAGTCAGGGTTACTTGGAATTCTTCACCATCACCTGCATCATATACAGGATCAGCTGTGCTAGTTCTTCTCATAACAATTCTTCTTGAGAAATCACCATCAAGAACCAAAAGCAAGCCTTCTTCTCTTCTTCCACCTGTTGATACAACAGGCGGGTGTCCCTCAGCATCAAAATACCTAGCTCTAAATACAAAGTTATCTCTGCTCCTTCCTGTCTCAGGAGTTACACTGTAGCTCTTTATAACAGGTGGTGTGTTAGAACCAACAGGTGTTACAACTATTTGACCAGCATCTATAGAAATTGCAGATCTATAGCTATCTGATGCCTCAAATCTAACTTGATATCTACCTGCCTGAGATATTGTTATATTAGCTGAATATGGTCTGCCAACAGCTATGCTTCCACTGCCAGTTGTTAATGAATATACAGTGTCAGTAGGTGTTGGAGTATCAACTCTGATTAGTCTCACCCAAACACTTGGAGTGCCTATTGCATCATCTTTATATCTGCATGAAAACTCAAACGCCTGACCAGTAACACCAGCAGAAGGATTAACTTCAGCATTCAATATTTCAGGTCTTCCATTTATAGTCATCTGGTAGTCATTTCCAGAAATATTTCCAGCTGTGCCAACAGGCCATCTTGCTGTGTAATATCCATCAGATCCACCAAAATGATATAACTGATTTCCAGATGGTAAATTATAAACAGATGTTGTAAACCAAGATGGTACAGTATAATCAGTTATAACATTTACAGGACTCATCGGATATTGAGCACCTGTATTAGTTAATACTAATCTCACAAATCCTCTCACTCCATCATGGAATGTTGGAGGATCTCCATCTGCATCGGAATACTGAACCCTAAATGTCATTGGATCATCTGTGAATATGTTTGTTCCAACTGTGTGTGTTGTAATATAAGCTACATAAACAGGTGGAGTTACAGCATTTCTTATATATTTGACATATATATACTTAAACTGAGTTGGTAATGCTCTACCTAAGTTAATCTTACCACCAACAAATGAACCACCTGTGTAGTAATTTGTTCCAGCTAATTCATCATCAACATAAACACCCAAAACTGTTCCTATGGATTCAGCATGATCTGGAATAATTCTTACAATTGAATTTCCATCTTGTCTAGCAAACTGAACTAGCTCATCACCATTTGCAGATGTTATAGCAGATGTTAATGAAACATTTGTACTGCCAGAAGTGTATGTACCTCTTGCATATTTATTTTCTCTATCAAGATTTGTAATATTTGCATTTGCATCAAGAGTAGCATTCTCATAAACTCCAACAACATCCACAACACCTGTTGCTGAGCTTAATGAAACAACCAATGGATTGCCTGTCTGTGATGCTGTCTGATACAAAGGTCCTCTGTATATAGAAGTTGCCTGAGTGTTATACAAAACAGGAGCAACATTGCCTTCTGGTATCTGACCAACAACCCTTGGACCATTTATAACACCAGATGCAGGGAACCTAACTTCTGATGAATATGGCATTGGCTGAGCACCAGTTGCTATTAATTGATCTGTAAGCCATTGCGGTCTGGTAACTCTGCTTCTTGCAGTAAATCTGAAATTATGATCCCCAACTGCTAGCCTTGGAACGGTTACAGTGTATCTAACACCAGCAGCAAAATTCTGATCTGCAGGATTAGCTCTTTGCATCAGCAATCCGCCAATTCTGAATCTTACATTAGCAGTCACACCATCTGTTTCAAGATTTTGAGTAGCTATAATAATTCTTCTTCCAATATTGCTTTGTATAAGATAAACTCTTCCTCTTAATGGTCCACTTGTTATCTGCAAAAGCTTTCCTGCAAGAGAATCATTTTCCCATTCCGGTATTGTTGTGTTTACAGGATCATCAGTAAATTGCCTTGCAACAATAACTCTCTTATTTCCAGCAGAATCAAGAGGATCTGTCTCCAAAGAGCTCACAACTCCCCTGATGACTGTTGCTAATGTATCTCCATCAAGCCAAACTCTTGGTGAACCATCAAAATCTTGAACATCAGGAATACCATTAATATTGCTGTCATATATATAGTTTCCATCGGCATCCTTTGCTCTGTATGCAGAATCTAATGCTTCTTCATAAGCATATGGAGCATCATTATCAGCATCTCTATAAACTACAGAATATTCAACACTCTGCAGGTTGGTTATTGTGCTGGACACTGGAT
>JBDNDK010000206.1:0-3927 GCA_046719185.1 Armatimonadota bacterium | reverse complement strand
GGTGAAAACGCTCCTCACTTGCAGGGCAATACCCGAAGCCGGCTTTACCGGTGCAGGTGTACCACCCTGCGCCGACTGCGTTTTCCCAGCACCTGCCTGATAAATGCTTCTTTGCTTGCTAGCGGGATATCAAGATTTATCACATCATCAATAATCTTTTTGGGAGTTATCCTGTGCATATTCAGAATGGCTGATATTTTTGTATGGAATAAACCAGATGATTTTGATGACATTGCATCTTCATAAGGTCCAAAATATGGCAAACACTCACTTTTAGCCCAGCTACATAGCTTTTCAATATCATCTAATGTAGCAGGTATGTTTGATATATCAATCTCACCCGGATGATCTGCAAATTGGGTTTCTATAATATTTTCAACTTCTATCTTTATATCATCTACAAAAAAAGTAGGATATATTGGTGCAGGAGGATTGCCTTTCCATGGGAGTCTGTTTTCAGTGTCAAAACTATACTTCCCACCTACAGGCTTGCCATTTTCCATTAGAATATCAGTTTTCTTTCTAATGTATCTATAAAATGAATCCATTCTGTATTGATTATTTGGACAAGCTGAAATGAGATCATCAGGCTGAGTGAGCCAGCCATTATGTTGTTTATATATTATTTTGCCATCTGAAACTAGGCTTTGAAGCTCTTCTCTGAGTTCATATTCTGCAGGCTCCATCACTTGAATAATACCAACTCTGCTGATTGTTTTTTCAAGTGCAGATGATATTGAATCATCAGTAATTATATAATCAACATAAACACCTTTTTTTGCCTGCTCAAGTGCAAAATGCCTTTGATTTGCCCAGTTCAGAAGAAGCCTTTGCTTGTGGTATGGTCTTCTGTCTGCATGTTCTCTGCTTTCAATAAGAATTATGGATGTATTTATAGGCTGTTCTTCTGATAATATGCCTATTTGATCAGAAAGCTGATCATAAGCCACATACACCCATTTCCTATTTTCTGAACTACTATTTAATTTTTTTAGTCTCTCTAAAAACAATACAAAACTCCTAAAAGTATAAACTATGGATTATATCAATTATGAATTAAGTTTTAATCTAGCAAATGCCTACATATTTATCAGATTTCATAATATTTATTGAATAAATTAACATTTAAAAGTGTTTTATTATAATTGTAGTTTTAAGAGGTAACAGACTATCATTATATGGATTGCTTACAACAAATAAAGATGGAGAGAGAATTATAACTAATCCAGTGATAATGTCCAGATTCTGAAATTGGAAATTTTGATATAAATTATAATTATTAAACAAATAAATTATCATATTTTTGATAACTAATCAATCAGTTAAATCACTCTGCATGCCATGCACCATTCAGACTTAGACCTATTTTCTAAAAGGTGATGCTGGATGACCTTCATTATTATATAATTACTACAAGATAATTTATCCAGCCATATCTTACTGCTTTGTAGAAGGTGGAACACCTTACTGGAAACAGCATTATCTGAGAATAGCGAATTAGGAACAACTACAGCATATGAATGAGTTGTAACAACTCCAACAAGAATAAAATTTTCAGCAAATATAAGTTGATTGAAATGTCAAACATACATAGCATAAGAAGGAGAATTTATTTTTATCTGTAAGTTTTAATTAAAAATCTATTTTCTGATTTCTGAGAGTGTCATATTATGAAATATCTAATTGCATTGTTTTTTCTTTTATTATCAATTACATCAGTATATGCACAAAACCTGCTTGCAAACCCAGACTTAGAATCACCATATTATTAAGTTAATCCGACTGTTAACCATAATCATTCAGGTGCAGATATATCAGGTGAAATTGCAAATGGATGGGTTGATAATTCTTCTTGGGCAAATATAACCATAAATTATTCTCAAGATACATCTCATTTCCATTATGGAGTATAATCACAAAAAATAGAAGTTGTGGATATAAGAAGCGGTGCGGCACAGTTTGCATCTCTTGTTGATGGTTCAAAGTTCTTAGGCAGAAATGAGCTTGCTGTGGGTGTTCATGCATTTGATCTTATGCAGGATGATGGGATGAAAGTAACTGTTTTGTGGAGTTATGACGGTAATCATTATGAACTTGAAATACCAGATGGTATGATGGTATTGGATATTCTAGGTAATCCGCTTGAAAATCAATCCAAAATTATTATTGGTGCAGAACTTTGCTATTTTGTGGGTAAGTAAGATTATCAAATTAAATCAAAATTTATGTGATAACATACAGTTATTATTTTATTAAGAGGTATTGATATGCGGGTAGGAATCTTTATTATTATCTCTATTCTCATACTATCATCAAATTGTTTTACACAAACACCAACTGATTTAGCATCAAATGAGCCAATTGTGAATGCAGATGATTCTAACTCAAATAATCAATCTTCATCTGGACTTGACAGCACATTCAGATCAGAAAAATATAAATTCTCTATCAAACATCCATCAAATTGGGTTGTGAGAGACCAATCAGACAGTATTAAGAAAAAGCAAGGAATGCCTGATGTTTGGTTTGTTTTTGGAACAGAACCAATTGCAAATTCTAAAATAGTCTTTAATTTAAGAAGGATGAAAATTGACTCATCTACAGATGCAGAAACTTTTGCCAAGCATAACACCTATGTGAAAGATTGGAAAAGAGAAACAATAAATGGCAATCCTGCATTTTCCAATATCATTGGCTCACCTGAAATTGGAAGAGTTACCCACAGAACAATAATTCTAATGAATGGTTATGCTTGGATGCTAAATGCCATAGATACAAGCAAAGAACCCGTTGAAAAAAGCAAAACCCTCTTCAGAGCGATGGTTGAGAGTTTGAAGGTGTAATGAAAAAGACTTACAATATTTTGCAGGTCTTTTTGTGTTATATAAATTATATTTGTTCTATTTTCTACCAACAGCAGTTTCTAATGCTTCTAATACAATTTCTGCTGTTCTGATTCTGGAATATCTTTTGCAGTTTGATGGAACTATATGCCATGGTGCCTCTGGTATGCTACATTTTTCAAACATTTCTTCTGCTGCTTTGTAATAATCATCCCATTTTTCCCTGTTTCTCCAGTCATCATCTGTTATTTTCCAATTTTTAAAAGCATTAGATTCTCTTTCTCTAAATCTTTTAAGCTGCTCATCTTTGCTTATATGAAGCCAGAACTTTACTAGATGACATCCATTATCAAATAGATACTTCTCAAAGCAGTTTATTTCATCATAAGCTCTCATCCATTCCTTTTTAGATGCAAAACCCTCAACTCTCTCAACAAGCACTCTTCCATACCAGCTTCTATCAAGTATGCATATTTTGCCCGTTTCCGGCAGTTTTACATAAAATCTCCACAAATATGGATGAGCAATTTCAACATCATTTGGAGCACCAATAGGATGCACTTGAAAACCTCTAGGATCCATTTTCTCTGTTATTCTTCTAATGCTTCCACCCTTGCCAGCAGCATCCCAACCTTCATATAGAACAACCAATGATTTTCCAGAATGCCTAAATTCCTGCTGGATATTTACCAATTTTAATTGTATTTTTTTTAGTTTTTCTTCATAGGCAGATTTGCCAATTTTTACACTAAGATCAACATCTTCAAGCATATATTGCCCCCAATCTATTTTACTGTGAGCAAGTGAACTCCATAGAGAGGATCTAATAATCTTTCTGCAGAAATGCCAATTAATTCAACAATAACTACTTCAAGAATAAGATAAACAGCCATACCTTCTCTAGGACACCCAACAATAGCTTCCTTGCCTCTGCCGATTCCTGCATGAAAATGGAGACTAGGTTTGCCATCTTGCTGGAAAACAGTACCAAAACCTACCATCTCTCTTGCATCATCAAAACATTCAAGATTAGGCACTATTTTGCCAGTGGTGTTTTGCGGACCACATACAACCTTCCCGCTTC
>JBDNDK010000205.1:0-3951 GCA_046719185.1 Armatimonadota bacterium | reverse complement strand
TAAGATCTTCTTCTGTTACTATTCCAATCACTTTGTTTGAAGAATTTACCACAGGAACGCCGCTTATTGAGTTTTCAGCAAGCAGCCTTGCAATCTCAGTAACTTTTGTTTCTGGTTCAACAGATATTACATTAGTTGTCATTATATCTTTAGCAATCATTTTATCCCTCATATAAAAAACAAAATCAGTATATTATACATACAATTTTGTAATTTGTATAACAAGCTCTTATATTCTCTCGAGTGGAATAATACCCAAACAATCAAGGCAGTTAGCCATTGTTTGCCTAAAAGTATCAACAAGTGCAAGCCTGTATCTCTTCAGCACAGGGTCTTCTATTTTTATAAAAGGCACCTGCTTTTCTGCCTCAGGGTCTGGAGTTTCATAATATTCAGTGAAAGCTGTTGCAAGTTCAAATGCATAATGAGCCATTGGAGCAGGGGAGAGCTCTTCTCCAGCCTTTTTTAGATAGTTCTGCATTGATGCAATTTTCTTTATCAGTTCTTCTTCAGGCTGAGTTACTTTCTCAGGAACTTCTATATTATCAAAGTTTTCTATCTCAGATTTTTTCAATATACTGCAGGCTCTTGCATGTGCATATTGGCAGTACACTCCAGTGTCTCCGGTGGTTCTTAGAGCCTCATCAAAATCAAACACAATCATTTTTCCTGTTGATATTCTAGACATAAAATATCTAATAGCAGCACTTGCAAGTATGTGTGCATTTTCTTCTTTAGCCACTTTATTAGCAAGTTTTTTTACCATAATATCCAATAAATCATCACCCTTCACACCCAAGCCTTTTCTTCCGCTCATAGCTTGAATTCCAGAATCCTCAGGGTCAACATCTACACCAAGCTCTCTAGCAGCAGCATTTGATAATACTACCACCTCATATCCAAGATGTATTGAGTTTTCAGATTCTTTTTCATATCCTAATTTATTCAAACAATCATACACAATCTGCTGAGTGTAGCTTTGTCTTACATCAATAACATTTATCACCTTATCAGCCTTGCCAAAATTATTCCGAACTTCACCATCCGGAGAAGTTGTCCATAGTTCTTCTCCATTAGGTTGCATTCCCCATTTTTTGTATAAAAAATCTTTTCCAAGCACACCAAATTTCCACATCTGATATGCAATATCTTTTCCTGTGTATGTGACAGTGCCGTTTGATCTAACAAGCACTTTATCTTCACTCTTTATGCCGTCTTCTGTTTCATACACTCCCTTGCCAAATTTCACAACCCAACAGCCTATATTTGGTCCTTCTGTTTCAAGAGTTATAACTCCAGCTTCCTTCAAAAGCTCAAATGCTGTTTTCCAAAAACCTCTTAAAAATATATCAGATTCCCAATTTAGAAGATTATAATATACATTTAGTCTGGATACTGTTTTAAGATGAGCATATACAATTTTAGTAGCCACTTCTTTAGCAAACTTAGCCACAGGTCCAGCTTGGCTCTCCACTTCATGAAGCACTTCTGCTCTTTTTGCCATTAGTTCTGGATTAGTATCAAATTCATTTGCCACTCTTGAGTATATATCCCAACACCAGTAGTCAAATGGCATATTAGGGTCAACTTTTGCCCATATTTGGCTAAAGTCATCAGACTTGCCATCATAAACAGGAGCATCCATATATAGCATAGCAACCACAACATCAGCAACCTGCACACCAGTATCATCAATATAGTTGCAGGCTTCCACATTGTATCCAAGTTTTCTTAGTATTCTTACAATGGAATCACCTATAATAGCATTTCTCAGATGACCAATATGCATAGCTTTGTTAGGGTTTACATTGGTATGTTCAACAAGAATTTTTGTGTTGTTGCCAATATTTTCTTTGCCATAGTTTTCTTTTTGGGTGTGCACTCTGTCAATAATTGCTTTCACATAAGCCCTATGGTCTATTTTGAAATTCAAATATCCGGGAGGTGTAACAATAATCTCTTTTATAAATTCAATATTTATATTATCAAGCTGATTTTTAACATCTTCAGCTATCTGGATTGGCGGTTTTTTTTGAATTTTTGCCTGTGCCAAGCAAACAGCAGTAGAAAAATCACCAAAATCCCTGCTTGGAGGAATGTTGAAAGGCACTTCTTCTACACCTAGAATTTCTTTAATTTTCTCAGATACATTATCCTGAATCAAAACATTTTTCCTTTCAATCTACTGGTATAAAAAACAAATGCAGTGATATTATCCTTCAAATTTGTTATTAAAGCAATATTTATATGTTTGCTATTTTTGCTATACTAGATTATCCTTTATATGGAAAAAAATAGCACATAAGAGTTGGGTAGTTAATATATGAATAGTAAAGAACTTAGAAATAAATATCTTAATTTTTTTGAAAGCAAAGGTCATTTGATACACCCAAGTGATTCACTAATCCCAGATGATGCCAGTTTGCTTTATACTGCAGCTGGAATGGTGCAGTTCAAACCATATTTTGTTGGAGAAAGAATCCCGCCTAATACAAGAATCACCACAAGTCAAAAATGTATGAGAACAGATGATATTGAAGAAGTTGGAGATGCTGTTCATCACACATTCTTTGAAATGCTTGGAAACTTCAGTTTTGGAGATTATTTCAAAAGAGAAGCTATATTGTGGGCTTGGGAGTTTTTGACAGAAGTATTAAAGTTAGACCCAAATAATCTCTGGACAAGCGTGTATTTAGAAGATGATGAAGCTTATGATATATGGGTGAAAGAAGTTAAATTCCCTGCAGAAAGAATTGTAAGGCTTGGTGAGGATAAAAACTATTGGCCCGCAAATGCTCCAAGCAAAGGACCAAACGGACCATGTGGACCTTGCAATGAAATATTCCTAGATGTTTCTCCAGAACTAGGCACTCCAGAAGATCCTGCTTGGTCAATAGCTTATGATGGCAATAGATTTGTAGAGATATGGAACTTAGTATTCACTCAGTTTGATAGGCAGGAAGATGGAAGTATGAAGCCATTACCTGCAAAGAATATTGATACTGGTATGGGTCTTGAGAGAACTATAGCAGTTCTTAACGGTACAAAAACGGACTATGAAACAGATTTGTTTTTACCATTAGTTAATCAGATAGAAAAGCTTTCTGGTGCTGATTATGGTGAGGATGAAGAGACTGATAGATGTATAAGAGTGATAGCAGACCACATGAGAGCAGCTGTGTTTGCTATAGCTGATGGTGTGATGCCGTCAAATATTGGCAGAGGCTATGTATTAAGAAGAATACTCAGAAATGCAATTGTGAAAGGCAGAAATCTTGGTTTGGAAAAAGCATTTGCTGCAAAGATAGTGCCAACTGTTGTGGATATGATGGGTGATGTATATCAAGAGCTTATTGATAGGCAAGAATATATAATCAAAGTTGTTGATAGTGAAGAAGAGAAGTTTAGAAGAACCCTTGAGAGCGGACTCCAGAGACTTGAAGAACATATAAAATCTGCAAAATCAGCAAACAAAAACCTTGCTGGTGAGGATGCATTTACTTTATATGATACCTATGGATTTCCATTAGAATTAACAAAAGAGATAGCTGCTGAAAGCAATATTGAAGTGGATATTGAAGGCTTTAATAATGCTATGGAGGAGCAGAGGCAAAGAGCAAAAGAAGCTAGCGGATTTGCTGCAAATCTATTTGGTGGTTCATCTTCTGCTATAACAGAGATAGAGAAAACAATAGACCCTACGACATTTGTTGGATATGATTATCTGCAGACTGATGCTTCTGTAGCTGCAATTATAAAAGATGGTGAGCTAGTATCAAATGCAGAAAAAGGTGATGAAGTTGATGTTATTTTAGATGTAACTAGTTTCTATGCAGAGTCTGGTGGACAGGTTGGAGACACCGGCAGAATAATATCAGAAAATTGTGTGTTGCATGTAAACAATACTGTGAAAGTATCAAACTATTCACTTCATAAATGTGTTGTAAATGT
>JBDNDK010000204.1:0-3957 GCA_046719185.1 Armatimonadota bacterium | reverse complement strand
TTTAACGACAGTGATCAACTCTGGGTTATGCAAGGTGGAAGTTGGTTGCCTGGTACAGTTGGTAACCATGATGCAATATATACCGGTAATGTTTTGTACGGATGGACTGCGATAGGATGGCAATCTGCTCCGGGTTATAATAGTACTGCCGGTTCTACCATAGTTGCTGAGGCTCAATGTGCAACAACAAATGTTGTAGGGTTAACCAATAAATCTAAAGTAAAATATTCGGGGTCTTTTGATCCTACAAATAGAATAGGATGGATTACCAGGATAAACGACCCTGCAAACTGGACCGGATATGCTGATAACAGTGCCTATGATGCAGCAATACCTAAGTACAAACAAGATGGTCAAACAATTTCTATTGAATCCGGAGGTCTTATTGCCGGTACATGGGGTGGCGCAAAATCTTCCGATTGGTGTAATTGTGCTAATTGGTTAGGATTAAGAGTCCCCGACGAATATACCGATGTTATTGTTCCTGCCATAAATCAAGGAAATGACCTGGTGATAAATAATTGCAGTAGTGATAAAATTTGTAAATCTTTAACCGTTCAAGCAGAAGCCAAGAGGAAGTATTAAGAAGAATTTCTGATGTAGACAAGAGAGCTGCCTTGGTGGCAGAACATCTTGCACAGCAAACAGGAACAGATCTCTCTAATGCTGATGCATTACAAATTGCAGAAGCAGCAGGTTTTCCTTATTCAGATCTTATAAAAGATGAGTTAGAGAAAATAGCTCACATATCACAACAAGTAAAAGAAGCAAATGAAATAAATAAAAGACTTCTTGAAAATGGATTAGACGTCATTACTTGCTGTCTCAGAACTGTGGCAAATGATGATGAACCAGATCTATATTCAGACTCTGCAGATATAAAGAGCAAAAATGCACATGGTATAAGTGTGGATAGATGTGTCTGATAGTTAGGAAGGAGAGGTATCAAAATGTCAACTAGCACCTTTTTTGGAATATCGGTAGCAGTATCAGGTCTTAATGCTCAAAGAGGAGCAATGGATGTATTGGCATACAATGTAGCACATGCTAATGATCCAACATATAAAAGACAAAGACCAATCTTTGTGGAAGGTCATGTGCTTGCACAGCCTCAGGAGGCAAATCCTCTGGGGATATCACCATTTGGTGCAGGAGTGCAGTCTGGTGGTATCCAGAGAGTAAAAGAGGACCTAATAGAAGCAAGATTGAGGCTTGCAACTCAGGAAGCTGCAAACTGGCAGTATCAATCTAACACAATGAAGCAAATAGAGGCAATGCTTTCAGAACCCAGCAATAAAGGTTTGCAGGAAGACCTTGATCATTTCTGGGCAAGTTGGAGCAAAATTGCAGTAACACCAGAAGATTTACCAATGAGAAGTGGTCTTTTGGAGGATGCCTCAGCAATCTGTCAGAGAATGAATTATATGTATAAGCAGTTTCTTGATATTCAAGAAGACTTAAACTTAGCTACTGAAGACAGAGTTTCAAAAATCAATCTCATAACAGAAGAGATTGGAAGACTGAACAACCAAATTGGTGCATTAAGATCAGGTATGATACCTATCAATGACTTATTAAATAGAAGAGATGCTTTAGTATTAGAGCTATCTAAGCTAATTCAGATAACAACCCATGGTGAGGGTGCAGATGATTTTATAATCTCTATTGGTGGGAGAGTATTAGTTCAAGGTTTACAGGTTTATTCAATCAAAGCAGATATAGAAGCTGGCAAAAGAATAGTCAGATGGACAGATGATAATGCCAATGTTCAGATGACAGGTGGAGAGCTTAGAGGAATCACAGAACTTAGAGATTCTATTATTCCAGACTATCTAGCAAAGCTTGATCAATTAGCCATAGAGCTAAGAGATAATGTAAACAATATTCATAGGAGTGATGTTGGGAATCCAACTTTTGATAGACTGGGCAATCCGGGTTTAGATTTTTTTGAGCCGGGCACTACAGCAGCAAACATAGCAGTGAATTCTTTGCTGATCGGGCATCCTGAATTGATTGCAGCATCAGCAGATGGTTCAGTTGGTGATGGAAGTGTGGCTTTAAGAATTGCTAATCTGAAAGACACACCTGTTGTGGGTGTTTCTACTATAAACCAGCTCTACAGGGATTTAGTGGGTAATATTGGTGGTAGAGCAATGATTGTTGAAAGGGAAGCTATTGCACTTGGTTTGTCTGTTGAGCAATACAAAACACAGCAGCAGGCAATATCTGGTGTATCCTTAGATGAAGAGCTTACAAATATGATAAAGTTTCAACAAGCATATAATGCTTGTGCTAGAACACTTACTGCAATGGATGAAATGCTTAGCATACTGATTCAGCAGACGGGTATGGTAGGAAGGTAGTAAAATGAGAACTTCACTTCAACAAAGATTGCAGACTGCAATGATATATATGGAGCATTCTAGCAAGAATCTGTATGATTCACAGGCAAAAACAGTGAGCGGCAAAAGAATACTGAAGCCTTCAGATGATGTGCCGGGAACAAGCAGAGCAATGCAGCTGAGATCAACTTTAAACACTATGAAGCAGTATATGAACAATATTGATGTGAGCATGCCTGCACTGAAGGCAACGGAAGCTGCTCTTGGTCAGGTAACAGATGCTTTGCAGGTTGTAAACCAAATAGCAATAGCTGCTGCTAATGATATAACTGATGATAGGCAGGCTTATGTAGCACAGCTTAATGATATTTTAGATAATCTTATGGATGTGGCAAACACAAAGCATGCAGAGCAATTTATTTTTAGTGGAACAGCAACAAATGAGTTCACTATTACAAAAGGACCTTTGCCAACAGACCCTTATGTATGCAATCCAAATGTAAATGTAAAGAAGGCACAGGTATTGAGCTGGGTTAGTTTGCCTACTAATGTTCCTGGGCAGAGTGTATTTAATTTTGATGGAAGTGCTGGTGCAGGAACTACAAATGTATTTCAGATGATAATAGACTTAAGGGATTCAATTGCAGCTGCCGATACACCTGCTATAAGTGCTCATTTAGACAACATCCAAGCAAACTTAAATAATGCTTTATCAATAAGAGCAAGAGTAGGTTCTTGGATGCAAAGAATGGAAAGAGCTAAAGATACGCTGCTAGATTCCGATACTAGAGTTAGAACAATGTTATCTGATGTAGAAGATATTGATTTACCTGAAGCAATTGTACAGCTCAAAACTCATGAGCTTGTATATCAGACGGCTTTGTCCGTCACTCAGCGTGTGCTGGATGTTTCACTAGCCGGCATGAGTAGATAACGAGGAGGTAAAAATGAAAGTTGAAACATTAAGATTTGGGACAGTGGAAATCAATGATGGGTCTATCATTAGAATGCCCAGAGGACCATTTGGTTTTGAAAATCATTTGGAATTCTGTTTGATTCAGCATAGACCAGACACAAAGTTTAGATGGCTTCAGTCTGTAAGTGAGCCTGCTCTAGCTTTTGTGGTGATTGATCCTGCTGAATTCTTCACAGGTTATGAGATTGAGATATCTGATGCAGATGCAGAGAAACTTAATCTTAAAAGTGCAGATGATGCACTTGTGCTGACAATTGTTACAATTGGCAATGGTGGCAAAGATGTTACTGCTAACCTTGCAGCTCCAATTGTGATAAACTCTAATGAGTTGATTGGTATGCAAGTAGTTTTACAGGATCAAAGTTACTCAGTAAAACAACCATTGGTGCTTGTTGACAATTCTGAAGAACAAACAGAAATTAAAAAATCAACAAAATCTGAAAAAAAAGAGAAGGTGAAAGCAGCCTAAGAAGTAGAATTATATAAGAGTGAAAGGATGCACTCAATATGCTTGTTTTAGCAAGAAAAGTGGGACAATCTATAATTATAAATGAAAATATCGAACTTTTGGTGCTTGAAGTGCGCGGAGACCAAGTTCGGTTGGGAATTGAAGCTCCTAGAAATATTCCTGTTCATAGG
>JBDNDK010000203.1:0-3966 GCA_046719185.1 Armatimonadota bacterium | reverse complement strand
TGCGCAGCGGCGCAAGCAGAATCTCAACTTTGACAGAAGAAGCGCGTCTGTCCGGCGGCACAAATTCACCAAATGGAACAAGTTTTACTTTTCTATATTTGCCTATCATATCACCATTGTTATTATATACAAATGCAGAATTGTAATTATAATCATAATTTGCTTGATATGGTTCTATCACACCAGCAATTAGATGAGAATTTGTAAACTTTGCAAGACTTGAAATTAATGCTCCCCATCCTGTTGGAGTTATAGCAACTGGCAATGCAGTTTCAGGCCATACAATGAAGTCTGGATTTAATTTTCCTGCTTCTATTGTGAGTTTTCCATATACCTCTGAAGCATTCATAACTTCATGCCTTGTTGCAGTTATGCCAGTTTCCTCACTTCTTTGTATCATTGCAACCTTTGCGATATTATATGCATTATCGATTTTATTTTCTGAGAAATGAAAATAAACTGTTAGGGAAACATTTAGTATGATAATTGCAATTATAACTGAAAGAGATAATCTACTATACTTAGAACATATCAAAAATAATGCAAACATAGTATTAAATAAAAACAAAATAAAGTCTATTCCATAAAATCCCGTAATAGAGGCAATTTGAATTAGTCCAAAATTTGGAATTTGTGTGTGTGCAAAACTTCCCCAAGGAAATGCATAAGTGCCAAGTGTTCTCACCCATTGCATAATCACCCAAGCTGAAGGCAATGCTATAATTAAAAGCAATCCGGCTTTCTGAGGTCTAAATAAATTTGCAATAACTGCAAAAACTCCAAAAAACAAAGATTGATATAAAACCAATAAAATCCAAGGTAAATAACCAAAAATTGTTATCCACCATATAATGATAGTATTATAAACAAATCCAGTTAAGATGCCATATAAAAGTGCACTTTTAGGTTTTTCATCCCAGACTGCAATTAGAAAAGGTACTAATGCAATACAAGCAAGAACCCACCATCCCGGTTCTGGCATGGCAAGTGCAAATAAAATTCCAGATATAATAGAAAAAATAATTTTTAGTTTTTTTGATATATGAGTTATAATAACACCAACCTATGAATACAAGATTTATATTTATATTAGTCATTATTATATCTATTTCCTTGCTATCTGGTTGTGCAAAATATCCAGATAGTCCTAGTCCGTTGCCAAGTGGTAAATTATTAATTATCACTATGCAAGTCAGAGGAACTATAAATCCAGTTGACCAAACAGATCCATCTATTAGAAGACATTATTTTATAGCAATTGATAATGACGGTGACCCCAATACTGGTCCATGGGCAGCTATTTTCCCTCCATATGGAGGAAATGGATGGGTTACTTCAAGAGACCCTGTAAATAGTATAGGACTTACCTCTTTTATTCAGTATGATGCAGAAAATCAAAATGGTTATTTATATAGAGTACTTCCCGGAAGCTATTTTTTGAATAATACTTCTCCACAATTGCCACTAAGATCAGAGCTGTTAAACGGTGGAACAACTCTTAGATTTACTATTGATTTTTCACAAATAGCAACAAGTGCAATTCCAGCAGATCAAATACAACAATTGGATATTAATTTTATAACAACAAACAAAATAGCAATCAGTTCTGAACCTATTGCAAATAGACAATGGGATTCATTAGGTTTTAGTGGACAAGATTATGTAAGCATTAATACTCTTTCAAATCAAAAATATGAAGATAGAGATCCAACAGGACCAATTGTAACAGATCCAGATTTAGATATAGTATATTGGTCTATTGAAATTCAAACAATAAGTAGATGAATAACTACAATTACATCTATTTGTGGTTTCTATTGACCGGCATAATCCCTAAATTACTACAAATGTTGTAGTTATTTCCATTACTAGTAAAATTACTAGGTAATACTAGTATTAATACATGGAAAATAATAAATGACCAATCATCACATAACCCGTTTGCCGCTCTAAGGAGGAGGCAGCAAAAGACATTAATTGTTCAAAATCGAACATTATATATGTTATGCCTCCAAATGATCTGCCAGCGTCGGGCTAATATCTTCGGGGAGCGTAACCCGGCTTGAAGATAACAGACGCAAAAAGGCCTGATAAAATATTTTCAGGCCTTTTTACTTTATAGTTAGTTTTTATTCACAACAAGATGTTGTTACATTATGAATTCCAGTAATTTCTGGAACTGATGCCTTTATAACTCTTTCAACTCCCATTTGAAGTGTCATTTGAGCCATAGGGCAACCTTTACATGCTCCGGTAAGTTTTACATGTGCAATATTATCAATTACATCAACAAGCTCAACATCACCACCATCAGCTTGAAGATTTGGTCTGATTTGTTCTAAAGCTTCTTGCACTCTTTTTTTGAGATCATTATTTTCATTTGTCATTTAAAAAAACTCCTTTTGTGTTGAGGCAAAAATCATTGCCTTACAGTTGTAAATATTATACCATTATACTCTAGTAACTAACCAGCCCTGTTACTTACGACTGTTATAATAATTTAATTATATGAGGATTTATAGATGAAACAAAAAAACAATTTGTCTTCAATAGAAATAGCAATAACAGGTGCAATAATAATTATAATCACAATTTTTGCAGAGATTAAAAAAACAACAGCCCAGGCAGTTGGAATATTTATCAATTTGCTATAATTTCTGGTTGGAGCCTTATTATTATTGGATGGATTGGTAGAGTTGGAAACATTATATTAGACAGAATAGATTCATTAAAAGAAATGGAAAACAAGAAAGAAATCAATTGAATCAATATCCTTTATGGTGTTATAATTTTGATGTAAAATGGATGAACATGCACTTAGAGTTCTTGAATATAATAAAATAATTGACAAGCTTATAGAAAAAACTTCTACCAGCTTGGGCATGCAAACAGCTAAACTTACCTATCCCACTACTCACCTTCAAACAGCAATTAACAAACAAAAAGAAACCTCTGAAGCTAGAGATATTTTAGAATTTGTTGGCAACATACCTCTTGGAGGGATTTCGGATATTAAGCCGCTTGCAGAAAGAGGAAAAGTTGGCTCAATGCTTCAACCAAAAGAATTACTCACTATTCAAGAAACATTACAATCATCTGAGAGACTAAAACTCTTTCTTTTGAAGCTAATTGATAAATACCCTATAATGGCAGGCATTGCAAAAGAAATAAGTGATTTCAAAAAGATAGTAAATGAAATATCCTATGCCATTTCTTCAAATGGTGAAGTGATGGATTCTGCAAGCATAGAGCTAGCAAAAGTTAGAACAGAACTAAGATCTACCCAACATAGAATAACTGAAAAACTTAATAATTATATTCAATCCTCTCAATATAGAATTTATATTCAAGAACCTGTAATAACTGTAAGAAATGAAAGATATTGTATTCCTGTAAAAGCAGAATACAAAGCACAGATTTCTGGAATTGTTCATGATACAAGCTCATCTGGTGCAACTCTTTTTATTGAACCTACTCCAATTGTTGAAATGGGAAATAGAAGAACTCAGCTTTTAGTTAAGGAAAAAGAAGAAGTTGAAAAGATATTAAAAAAACTCAGTGAGACAGTCGGAGAATATGCTGAAGAAATATTATTTTCTATGGATACTATTGGAATTATTGACTGTATCACAGCAAAAGCTCAATTAAGCATATCAATGAACGCAGTGGAACCTATATTGAATGATAAAGGGAAAGTCGAACTGATTGCTGCAAGACACCCGTTGCTTGAAGGTGATGTTGTTCCAATAGATATGCCTCTTGGGAAGAAGTTTAATGGGCTGCTTATCACAGGACCAAACACAGGTGGAAAAACAGTCAGCCTTAAAACACTTGGCTTGTTCAGTTTAATGGGTGCAAGTGGTATGCATGTTCCTGCATTGCCCGGTACAGAGCTTGCAGTATTTTCTGAGATATTTGCAGATATCGGAGATGAACAAAGTATAGAACAGTCATTATCTACTTTTT
>JBDNDK010000202.1:0-4019 GCA_046719185.1 Armatimonadota bacterium | reverse complement strand
CTTGAGTACAATTGCAGAGCTTCAGCCCTATTGGATTCATAGATTAGTAAAGGGATCTGAAATGATAGATAATATGGGACATAAAGTCATTTCCTCTAACCGTGGAGAATCTAACCAAGGGTTAACTCCTGGAGGTTGTTTTGATAATCCTGAGGTACTGCAACTTATGGAACATTTTCTTCGCAAGGTGGCAAAAAGATATAAAGATCATCCTGCTCTGATTGCCTGGGATGCTTGGAATGAAACCCGCTGGGAGGTATGCGCTGATGGGCTGGTATGTTATTGTCCTCATACTATAAAGCTTTTTAAGGAGTGGCTGAACACAAAATATGATGGGCTCGAAGGGCTTAACCAAGCGTGGAAAAGAAGATATGACAGCTGGGACGACGTACTACCTGGGAAAACATATGGACGTACATATTCTGAAATGGTCGACTGGGCTTTGTTTTTTATTTGGAGGCAAAACAGACACCTCCAATTCAGGTACATGATTTTAAAAGAAGAAGATCCTAACCATATAGTGAGCGTACATGGTCCTTGTCCCACTATGTATCATGGAGCATGGGAACCAAACGGAGAATCCATGAAACATCTTTCTGGTGAGATGGATCACACTATTTTTCATAGAGGAAATGATTGGGATATGGCAGATATTGTTGATGCTCTTGGTACTTCGAATTTTCCTATTTCCCAGAAAAACGATCCCATGGAATATGGTGGACGTGTAGAAATGATCCGGTCAGCCACCAGAAGAAGAAAACAATGCTGGATCAGTGAACTTCAAGGAGGTCGTGTTTCGGGTCCATTACAGCAAATTTGGCTTTGGACCAGTTATGCACGAGGGGCAAAAGCAGTAATCTTTTGGAACTGGAGAGGTGAAGTTTTTGGTAGAGAATCAGGAGCTCAGGGCGGAATTATCGGGCTGGATGGAAATGAAATAGTAAGATGTGAAGAATTAAATAAAGCTGGAAAATTGTTGAGAGAATATGAACAGATTTTGGATTCATATCAACCGGATGATCCTCGAATTGCAGTTTTCTTTGATGAATCTACATGGTGCATTGAGTGGGCCAGAACAGGCAGAGCAACAGAATCTTTTGAGAATACAATCGGCTATGTTAGAGCACTTGAAAAGGCACAACTTCCATACACATTTTTAGAATCTAAACATTTAGACTATTTGGAAAAATTAAAACTTTTAATTATGCCGAATGCTAAAGTAGTTTGTAGCGAAGCAGCGAGTAAAATTAGTGCTTTTGTCAAAAACGGAGGATGGATAATATTGGAAGGAGATGCAGATAGTTTCTTGCAACAGGGTTTCTACCGCTATTTGGATGAAAGATCTTTTGTAAATAGTTTTGGTATACAAGGGAAAGGCATAAGAACAAGTGATTGTAGTGAAATATTTCTTAAATTTAATGACAAAAGTTATAATCTTAAAACACAAAAAGGAGATATGTGGATTCCATTTTCTACAGGAGAAAATGTACATGCTTTATCAAAAGCTGATAATGATGAAGTGATTGCTGTAATAGCAACATATGGTAAAGGGAAAGTCATTTGCTATGGCAATCTTTTGGGCAAGTCATATTATCATGATCCATATAAAGATTTTGAAGACTTTATCAAAGATTGTGCTGATGAAGCACATGCACTGCCTGACATTAAAATATCAACACAACGACCTCTTCAATGGCGCCATGGTATGTCAGGAGACACCCATCTTCTGTTTTTAATTAATTCCAGTGAAACTCAGTATATTGAATTGTTTTTGCCTTCTTGCCAAAACAATGAAATAACCAATATAAAAAATAACGAGAAGTTAGCATTAGAAAGATTTGAAAATGGTTGGAAAGTAAAAATGAAAGTAGAGGGTTTAAGTTATAACATCCTGTCTTGGAATTAGATGAAAAATGGATAGATATCTTCTTCAGAAGAGGAACATATTCTTCCTAACGTTGGAAGGAACAATCTTTTTTTTGGGGATTGCGTTTATAAATCAAAATACTGTTGTTGCTTTGTTTATACATGAGTATAGCGGTGGAGTGATGTTAGCAGGCTTAGCTGCAACTATAAAAATTGCCTCCGGAGTAGCTCCCAGATTGATTATAGATCCATACCTGTGCTCCATCAGAGATATGCCTAGAATAACATCACGCTTTATGATGATATTCAGACCTTTATTTCTATTGATGGTTCCCTTATTACTTTTTTTTTCACATTCAAGTATTACAGTCTGGATATTCATTTTGTTTTATACTGTATTTTGGTGTATGCATGCAGTTATTTCCATGTTTTGGATGGATGTCTTCAGCAGAACTGTTTCAATAGAAAAAAGAGGTCAAGTCATTGGAAATCAACAACTCTTTGGCGGTATTGGCGCTCTGTTTGCAGGTTTTTTGATAAAATCAATATTAGATAACAGCAGGTTTTCTACAGATTTAAAATATTCTATCATTTTTAGTATTGGTAGCCTTATTTTATTTTCTTCCGCATTGCCTATGACTGCTGTGAAAGATTTGCCAAGATATTATATTGATAACACACAGTTAAGCATCTCAGATTTTTTACTCAATCTTCCCAAATATTTTAAAGCGAACCCACAGTTTAGCAAGATGATAATAGTGGAGTGTATCTCTAAAATATCAGATCTATTTGTACCTTTCATTATTGTTTATATGAAAGATACTTATAAGTTGAACATACATCAAGTTACCACGTTAATCTACATTCAATTAGCAGGTTCTTTTTTAGGTGGCGCCCTGTGGGGCAATGTAAGTAAAAATTTTGGAAACAAATACGTTATTATGTTTTCCCAAATTAATGTAATTATTTACTGCAGCCTCACAATCATTTTTTCTTTAAATAAATTCTTACCGGGTGTTTTTTATGTAATTTGTTTTATTAACCTCTTAAGCGCAGTAAATTCAAGTGCCTGGCTAGGATTTTTAAATTACACATTGGATGTTTCTCGCGAAAATGACAGAGCAAATCTTTTAGTTTTACGAAGTTTAATTTTGTTCCCTGTTTCTTTCTTAAATATATTATCAGGATTTTTAGGAGAACATTATGGCTTAGTCATTGTAATTATTGTCTCAGTTACATTTGCATTGACAGGTACAATACTTTCTTCAGGTTTGAAATCATTAAAGCAGCTTAAAGCCCATTGCAGTGTGGATACAAAAGAGAGCAATAGGTTAATTCCAACTTGAATATCAATCCTTAATATACAAGAACATTCGATTCCTGCCACCAGATGGCATTAGCCTTCCTGTCTTGTGAAGGGAGTCGTCATGTTGATCGTTATACCAGATCTTTACTTCGCTGTTCAGCTGTTGACCAATTTTTATTTGATTTTTATTTTCCTCCATGATAT
This sequence comes from Armatimonadota bacterium, assembly GCA_046719185.1. Lineage (GTDB taxonomy): Bacteria > Armatimonadota > UBA5829 > UBA5829 > UBA5829 > JBDNDK01. Next base: position 643 of record JBDNDK010000202.1, on the reverse strand, counting down.
GATTTTCTTGGAGGTGATAGGATGGAATTCGATAACAAACATAATCCTGATGATCGTAATACTTATGAAAAAGATACTGAGCAGCAAGAATATTCTTTTGATAAACTAGTTGATGAATATTACTACTGGATCCATTTAAATGGTTTAAATTTTATTGTAGATTCTATCGATGAATTGCCGTTCTGTTCAACGATTGATGATATTACATACATTTTTGGTCTTTCTTTCTATAGAAATATAGAAAAAGACAACAAAATTCAACAGCAATATATCTTTCATGACAGCATGGCCTTATTTTCTGATAGTAATCCTCTCGATGCCATATCAATGTTTCACTCTCATTTGCATAATGAAAAGCACCCTGCTATCCATATAGGGGGTGTTGAAATTTATTGTTTACTGGGTTTCTATGTTACTGAACCTATCTTCTATGAGTTTCGTGAACGTTTTTCTCTCTCTGGACCTGATAAGGATCTATATTCTTTTGATTCATTAAATGCATTGCATGCTCAATATAAAGATTATTTAAAAAATAAATTCAATATTTCGTATACCTCAAAAGAGATTGAATATTATAAACATTATTACACATTAACAGAACACAATATTAATACGTTTCTCGATTTTTTTAATTCGTCTGTGT
>JBDNDK010000201.1:0-4050 GCA_046719185.1 Armatimonadota bacterium | reverse complement strand
CGCCAGCGTCACGCTATTAACTGGTGTTTCAGGATTTTTTATTGGAATAATATTATTATTTGAACAAAAATACTTATCTCAATCAAAAAAAATTTTCCTCAGAAATATTGGATTAGTATTACTCACATTATGTGCAGCAATTTGGATGTTTATTGGATATATGGCTTATAATTCTCATATGAGTTCACTAAAAAATTGGGTGCCTGCTCCAATGAAATCAATGATGAATCAATAAATAAGTAATATTATAATTCAAAAAAATATCTAAGGTGCATATTAATTGAAAAAAGAGCTCATAGAACTTATAAATTCTCAAAAGCTGGCTGTGCTTTCAACTTGCTCTAATGAGCATCCCTATGTTAATCTTGTTGCATATTCATATTCAGATGATTTGTGCTATTTCTATTTTGCTACCACTAGAGCAACCAGAAAGTATAATAATCTTTCTCAAAACCCAGAAGTTTCATTGCTTATTGACAACAGATCAAACAGCATTAAAGACTTTCAAGATGCAAAAGCTGTAACCATAATAGGACTAGCAGAAGAATTGAATGAAGAACAAAAACAATTAGCTAAAGATTTATACCTATCATCACACCCATATTTAGAAGATTTTTTCAGTTCTCCATCTTCTGCATTATTCAAAATTAAAGTAAGAAAATTTATTCTAGTAACCAATTTTCAGAATGTTTTTGAGATAAAACCACAAAATGCTTAGCATAAAATCATTAAAAGATATCAGCAAAGATGAGATATATCAATTTGGAGGAAAAGCAGTTTCACTTGCTATGCTTTCAAATTCCGGGTTAAAGGTTCCAAAAGCAATTTGTATTGGAACTGACTGCTATGAAGATTTTATAGTCTCCACAGGTTTGAAAGAAAAAATTTTTTTTGAGCTTTTAAGAAAAGAATTCAAAGATATGAGATGGGAAGAAATATGGGATACCTCTCTTAGAATAAGAAATTTATTTATAAAAACAGATCTTCCTGAATCAATCTTAATAAGACTTACAGAAATCCTGAATGATCATTTCAAAAATTTACCAACAGCAGTAAGGTCATCTGCACCAAGCGAAGATTCAAAAGAAACCTCTTTTGCAGGTTTGCATGAATCTTATATTAACATAATTGGAGCAGATAAGATATTAGAGTGTATAAAATTAGTGTGGGCATCTTTATGGTCTGATAAAGCATTATTGTATAGAAAAGAACTTGATCTTGATGTTGAAAAAAGCACTATGGCTGTTGTTGTTCAAGAAATGGTATTTGGTGAAAAATCTGGAATAGTGTTCAGCATAGATCCAAATGACAGCACAAACTGTATAGTTGAATCTGTTTATGGGCTAAACCAAGGATTAGTTGATGGAACAGTCGAACCTGATAGATGGATTATTGATAGAAAATCTCAAAAAATAGTTTCTCACTTTCAACCAAAAAGAACATTTTGCATATTTGCTGGTGAAACTGGGATAGTAGAAAAAAAATTACCAGAAGAATTATCTCAAAAACCTACATTGAATGATATTGAATTAGAACAAATCTATACTTCAGCAATTCATCTTGAAAAATTTTTTAATTCGCCACAAGATATTGAATGGACAATAAAAGAGAATGATTTATATATTTTGCAGTCAAGACCTATAACAAAGAAAAGCTCTGATAGTGATGATGAAAGAAATTGGTATCTATCTTTAACTCCTTCTTTTAATACTCTAAAAAAACTCAAAGATGAAATTGAAAATGATATTCTTCCAGAAATGGATTTTGAATCTGATAGGCTTTCAAAAATAGACATAGAAATACTCTCAAATGATGATTTGAAAAGTGAGATAGAAAAAAGGATAGAAATACTAAGAAAATGGAAGTCAATTTATTGGAATAAAATGATACCTTTTGCTCATGGTATGAGGTTATTTGGTCAAATTTACAACAATATAATGAAACCCAATAACCCTCATGAATTTTCAGAACTACTTCATTCCGACAACATTATAAGCATCAAGAGAAATAAACATATTCAAAACCTAGCAAAAACAATAAGAAATAATGAATCAATAAAAAATTCAATCATAAATAACAAAATTGACTGGTCCTCAGAATTTGGATTAGAGCTTGAAAAAATAATACTAGAAATCAATCAAGATGATATTGAATACAAACAAAAAGGAAGCAATCATTCTTTCATCATACAGCTTCTAGAACTTTCAGAAAAAGATGAAACTACACCAAAAGACAAATACTCTGAAGCTCTTATTTCTGAATTTATATCTAAATTTTCAGATTCAGAAAAAAATTTTGCTAAAGAGCTGTTAGAAATTGCAAAAGCAAGCTATAGATTAAGAGATGATGATAATATATATTTTGGAAAAATTGAGAATGAAGTAAAAAGGGTTATAAGCATAGCAAAAAATAAAGGCTTAGAAAAAGAATTTGATGAATTGTTAAAATCTGCAGAAAAGCTTTATATGAATAATTTTTCATCTCACACTCAAGATATTGAAATATTAGATGATCCAAATGTAAAAATAAGGCAGGTTGTTGGTCAGCCGGCAAGTCCGGGGGTCGGAGAGGGCAAAGCTAGAATCATAAAATCAAATTCTGATATATTTAATTTTAAAAAAGATGAAGTGTTAATCTGCGATGCAATAGATCCATCATTTACTTTCATTGTACCTCTTGCAAGCGGAATAGTTGAAAGAAGAGGTGGTATGCTGATTCATGGAGCAATTATAGCAAGAGAATATAATATTCCCTGTGTAACAGGAATACCAAATGCAACTCAAATAATAAGAACAGGCAACATTGTAAATGTTGATGGTCATCTTGGGATAGTAACAATCAAAAGAGATTAGTTTATCTCACACTTCGTTCCTCATATACTTCATTGTAATAAAGTGCATTTTCAACTGGAGTGTAGGATGGTATATGATTTCCTACTGCCATAAAATATCCAGGGCAGTTTTTTCCAATTTTCATACACCTATCCACTTCAGCTCTAATTTCTTCTTTTGTGCCATAAAGCAATACTCTGGTGTCTGCATTGCCAATAAAAATATGTGTGTTACCATACTTTTGAGCAATATATTCCATATCAGTGCTGGGCTCAAGAATAAATCCATGCACACCACAATTTGCAATATCATCAATAAATTCAGTATAGTTTGCATCACTTGTAAACATAACTTTTTTTCCTGAATCTATTAATGGTGCTATTTGTTTTTTTAGATTTGGAAATACATATTTTCTATACCATTCTGGGTGCATAAAAGCTCCTGATATCCATACTATATCATCATGAACCATCACAACAGGCACATCTGCTTCTGCTAATGCATCAAAATATTGCTGTATCCACTCGGAATATCTATTTGCAACTTCTCCAAATTTTTCTGAGTCAATTCCTGCAGACATAAGAAACATATCCCAACCAAATAAGTCTATGAGTCCTGAAACTAGCGTAATGTATATACCAGTCATATTAACTGCATCAGGATAGGCTTCCATATTCTGTTTATAGTGAAACTCAAAATCTTTTATAACTTTCTTTTTATTTATTTTGCCAAGTTTTTCCACTGGATCAAAGCACAATACTTCTTCTGGAGTTTTGGATGGATTTGTGAAGTTTGTATTGTAATCAGTGCCACCATCTGCATATTCAGCATGACCCATATTTGTATAATATTTTCCAAGATGTGGATATGCTATAAGAGTTGACCACATAAAATCAAAATTCCATTCTTTGACAAATGCTCTTTCTGCTTTTATTCTCAAATCATCTGGGCTGTTTGCACTTACATCTATTCCTGTTACAACCTTCACCAAATCCCAATGAGTGCTTACAGAATATTCAGTTCTTGGCACTCTTTTGGGCATATCAAGATTTATAGCAGCCCATCCATCAGCAAAAGACATTTTATTCTCCAGAGAAATTTTTTATTAGTATAGGATTCAATAGATATTATGCAATAATTTAATTCAAACATAATTGCAAAATTTATTATATTCAATTATATGTTTTCCACAAGCTTTTTAAAAATAATTACAACCCTA
>JBDNDK010000200.1:0-4059 GCA_046719185.1 Armatimonadota bacterium | reverse complement strand
GCTTGTTTGCTTCTTTTTTTATATTTTCTTCATTATTATTAGAGTTATTTTTTGGAGTGTAATTCAAGATCACATTGCCTTCTACAACTCCAATTCTCTTGTCAAAATAAGCTGTTCCCTTATCACCGATGATGTTTAGTTCAGGACTAGATATATTGATTTTGCCATGTGATACAGCCGTTTTTGTTTTTTGATTGTATTGTATTTCATCAGATTTTAGAACAATATCTGAATGTACAAATTTCACATTTCCTTTCATAATAACAATTTCTTGAGAACCTCCCCAAGAACCTTTAACATAATCAGCTCTGCCATCAATGGTTTCTTTTTTTGCCGGTGAAGTCTTTTTTTCTTTTCCACCTAAGTTTTGTGCATAACCAGCAACAGTTATAATTGAAAATAAAATCAAAATAATAATTGCATTTTTTCTCATTGTATTTTTTCCTCTAATTGTTCAAGCTGTTTAGGGTCTGCTTTCATTTTTACTTGCCACATTTGATATTCTTGGGTATTAAAATCAGCAATGAATTTTTCTGCAGTTACCTCTGTCCATTGGTTCTTAAAAGTTAGTTCTTCTTGTGATGTTAATTGTTTATTATATTCAGTCCAAACTACTGAATTTCCTTTAATAGTAAAAATATCTGGTTGTGTAATAACAAAACCACCATCTGCTCTTAATGTTTTGCTGTTAATATCATAAATTATTTTTTTTGAGGATAGTTTTAGTTTTCTATCTTTATCAATAAATACAATCCCATCATTAATATTTTTTATAGTAACAATGGTTCTATTTTGGGCAAGATTTAAGCTATCTGCTTTTATTTGCCACGATTTATTATTTCCAGATATTCCAATAACTTTTACATTTTCCATTGTAATCAGAATATCAGGGGAATGTGTAGGTTGAAGAGATCTTCCAAGATAAGGAAGATATTGCTTAAAAAACGAAATACTTATAACCAATGCAACAGCTATAATTGAAATGTAGATTACAATGTATTTTTTTTTCATAGTGAAAATAAAACCCCTTGATAATTATCACCAAGGGGATTGATTTATATTATTTATTTATTTTAACTGGGTGGATTTAAAAGAACTACAACTCTTATTGTTCCTATATTCCAAGTTTCTGTACTTGGCATGTTTATATAAATATCTCCATTTATATCAGGATCGTATGAAACTCCATTATAAACAGCACCAAGCAGTTGTCTTGTGTTTGATGTGTCTCTTAACCTAAAGGTTCCGCCTCCAGCTACATAGATTTGTAAATAAGAAGTGTTCAATGGAAGAGTTAATGTAAATCTTCCATCAGTGCCTGTAGTGGCAGCATACATTCCTGATGCACCAAAACTTACCACAAACCCAGAATAGCTATTTTCATTTATATTATCAACAACTCTTCCTGTGAATACATTTACTGTGCCCGGTTGATTATTATTATCATTACTGCCATTTCCATTATCATCTGGAAATGTTGGAGGAGCAGGTGGATCATCTATACCCGGTATAGTAGTTCCACCACCGGGTCTTGTTGGATTTTGTCCGAAGCTTCCGCCTCCGCCACCTCCACAACCAACCATAGTGATCAAAATTATCATTGCCAGCATTAACAATGCATATTTTCTCATCTGCTGCTCCTAAAAAATAATGATTTAAATCTAAGCTCATATCCAACTAAAATATATTTTATTCTACTAGACTCTATCAATTCAATCAAAGTTCCTTATTTTCAAAGTGCTGGAGGAGGTGGCGGACCGTTATTATTATCATTTTCGCTTCCATCACCTATATCAATTATTATACTGCTGCCATCTGGTAAGATTACTTGAGAATTATCACCTAAACCAGGAGGATTTGGAAAACCTTGAGGAGGTGGAACTATTGGGGGATCAGGAAATTGAGTGTTTGAATTTGTATTTGTTCTTTCTTCAGTTTGTATAATACCAAAGCTGCCGCCCGTTCCTCCACCACAACCAGCAATAAACACAACTAATACAAATATTGATATAACTAATAAAGAAATTCTTTTCAAAACAAGCTCCTTAATTATTTAATATAATATTAAGCTTTGAGCTATAATACAAATCACAGTATTATGACTCAATTATCTTCTTATATGTTCACAAAAACATTACTATTTATCTATTAGTTCTTTAAGACAAGTGCCAGCGTATATAGCTTGAGCTCTCATTTCACTAGATTTCTTACTTAAAATTGAAAAAGATTCTTCTCTTTTGCTGTATTCTTCTATTATTTTTTCACATACATCGTCAGAATTGATGTTCTCCAAGTCAATTATATCTTTCTTTCCAATAGTTTCAGAGAATGAATTAACTTTTGGATCATATGATATAGGCACAAATGGAACTCTTTCGCTAGCTGCAAATATCAATGAATGCAATCTCATTCCTACAATTAGCTTACAATTAGAAATTATGCCTTTTAACACTTTCACATCATAAATATTAGGCAATATTATAGCATCATCAAATGCTTTAGAAAGCTGTAAATCAATTTCAGGCTGCATTGATATTATAATTGGTTTTGCATGCAGTTTTTTACATGCGTTTTTAATTCCTTCAGCAAGCTCATTAAGCCATTTTTCTTGATTATGCCAAGGTCTTAATGATACACCAATTAGAGTTTCATTTCCAGCATTCAAATCTTTCAAAATAATATTTGATACATGTAAATCTGGTTCAATTAAAACAGCAGGATCACAAACAATTTCGATTTTAGATGGCAATATACCTAAAGAAATGAGCAGATTTTTTGAGTCTTGGTCTCTTACTGTTATCTCATCAACTCTTTTTAGAACTTTTGCAACAGATTTTCTAGAAGAAGCATCTTTTAATGGTCCTATGCCTTGAGCATATATCATAGTCTTCTTTTTGAAAAACTGAGCAATTCTAAGAATTAATAGATAATACTGAAGTGATTTCTTACTTGTAACATCTTGAAGTAAACTACCACCGCCACTAATTACTATATCAGAATTTTTTATTTCTTTTATAACCTTTAATATTGAAAATTTATTTACACAATTTGCATTTGGGTATTTGTCTTTTGTATCTTCTATATCTGAAGTTAGAACTATTATATCTGCATCAATTTTTAAAAGGTTGAAAGTTTCAAATATTCCTGCAAGAACAGCTTCATCACCTGCATTTGCACAACCATAATAACCGGATATTAATATTTTTATTTTTTCCTGAGAGTTGCTTTTCAATTATCTTTTTCACCGGGCAAATTTCTTATAATGATATATAATACAATCCCTATAGCAATACCAATAACCATCCCATTGAATGTTCTCAAAGCACTCATCCAGATAGGAGTATGTATATGGCAAAAAGTGTTTACTGAGCTTACAAGTCCTATTGTTCCTACAACAATTAATGGATAACCCCATCTTTTTATATTTCTAAGAATAAATGCAATTCCAGTGAATAATAGGGGATAACCTAATAAGAATTCTTTGGTTCTTGGTCTTACAATAAGCCATTGGTCAAGTAGAGATCTAAATCTTATCTCAAAACTGCTCACTTCTAACCCAGATTGATTTCCAGACCTTATTAACATAAGAGCAATAAACAATAATGCAATAGCACCTGCAATAGCTTGCCAAATATACAAAGGATTTGCAAGGAGCTTTTTAAGATTTATCTTTACTTTTTCTTTTTGAACTCCATATCTTTCAACAGAAAATCCAATTCCACCTGCATATATAAATGCTGCAAGTAAAATAGGCAATAAATGAGCAATTTTTACACCTGCAAACATCTCCATTCTCATCATATATGCTCTTGAGCTTAGAAGACCAGCAATAATAAATCCAGCAATTGCTACAATTAAAACTGCACCAGCTGTTCTTGCAATAGCTTTTATAATGGGTTTGTTTGTTTTTTCTTCATCAACTGGTTGTCCTGATTTCAAAACTGCAATCAAAGGGAATGTAATTGCAGAAATTAATGCAACAAGCTGCCTTCCAATATCATTGAAATAACCTAAAAATGCAAATATTATTGATACTACAGTAGTCCATATAACCCAAGA
>JBDNDK010000020.1:0-22614 GCA_046719185.1 Armatimonadota bacterium | reverse complement strand
GTTCACATTAAAGATTTAATAGTATCAGCAGTATTTGATAATGGATTTTATGCTCAAACTGCTAATAGAACAGGCGGTGTGTTTGTATCAACTTATTATCCTTTGGTAAATATTGGAGATAAGGTTGAAATTAAAGGCACACTTGGCACAAATGGTGCTGAGAGAGTGATATATGCAAATGAAATTTATCCTGAATCAGCAACACCGCCAAAGCCATTATATGTTAATTTGAAAAATATTGGTGGAGGTTCATCCGGAAGACACACACCAGCAACAAAGCAAGGAGTAGGACTTTCAACAACAGGTTTGCTTATAAAAGCCTCAGGTGTTATAAAATATTCTAATTATGGTGATGCATATCTTGATGATGGTTCACCTGTTCCAGAAAATATTGACAACATCAAAGGCATAAAAATATCACAAGAATATTTATCTTCAAGCCTCACTTTGCCATCTGAAGGGCAATATACTACAGTAGTAGGGGTAAGCGGTTCTGAAGTTGATGATAATGGTGATATTATTCCAGTGATAAGACCAAGGGGACAATTTGATATTAATCCTTAGTTATCTATAAGACAGGTCAGGTTACCAAATACTGACCTGTTAGTTTCATTTCCCTACCCTCACATCAAACCTGTGTCCAATGCAGATTTTGCTGCCGCAGATATAGCTTGCTGCATCCATTCTTTTTCTGGATTCTGGCTGAAGTTCTATGATTCTTACAGAACCTTGCCCTGCACATACAACTATCCCATCTCTTCCCAGAGAAATTATACTTCCGGGTTGAGAATCTTGAATATCTATATTCTCAACTTTTGCCTTCCAAATTTTTATTTTAACACCATCTAATGATGTGAATGCACCCGGCTTTGGTGTGCAACCTCTATATAAATTGACAATCTTTTCAGCTGGCATTGACCAGTCTATATATCCAGCATCCGGAGCAAGAGATGGAGCCTTTGAAGACAATTCATTATTTTGAGATATTGGAGTTATTGAATTTGATTCAAGCCTTTCTAGAGTTTCAATTATTATATCTGTTCCCATTTCAGATAGCCTATGAAATAAATCACCAGCAACCTCATCAGGCTTTATTTCTGTCTTATAAATTAAAAGTATATCACCTGTATCAAGGCCTTCATCCATCAACATTGTGGTGATTCCAGTTTCCTTTTCACCATCTATCAATGCATACTGAATAGGTGCAGCACCTCTGTATTTTGGAAGAATTGAACCATGAATATTTACACATCCATATTTAGGCCACTCTAATATTTCTTTTGGAATTATCTGACCATAAGCAGCCACTACCATAACATCAATATCACCAATTCTTTTTATTTCTTCAATAGATTCTTTATCCCTCATTCTCTCAGGTTGAATAACAGTGATATTGTTTGCTATAGCTATTTCTTTTATCAAAGGACAAATCAGCTCTCTGCCTCTGCCTCTGTGTCTGTCTGGCTGAGTAATGAGAGCCAATACTGAGTGATGTGAGTTGATTAGTGCTTCAAATGCTGGAATTGCAAACTCACTTGTGCCTGCAAAAACTATTTTCAATCTACAATATCCTCATCACCATTATCACAATCATTTTGAGATACAGTTTCAAGTGTATCAGGATCTGCTCTATCTATAAATAGTTTACCATCAAGATGATCCATTTCATGCTGAAAAACTCTAGCAAGCAATCCTTCTGCTTTTATCACTATTTCTTCTCCATTTTCATCTAATCCCTTAACAGTTACTCTATCTGCTCTGGTTACTTCTCCCTGCAAACCCGGTATGCTCAAGCAACCTTCTATACCACATTCCTTACCACTTCTTTTTACTATCTTAGGGTTTATCATAGCATGAGGACCTTCACCAATATCATACACAAATATTCTTTTTGATATGCCTATTTGAGGTCCTGCAAGTCCAAGTCCTCTATTTTCTACCATCACCTCATACATATGGTTTATCAATTCTTTAATTTCATCATTAAAATCAGTGATTTCATCAGCCTTTTGCCTTAATACATCTTCACCATATATCACAATATCATCTCTAAACATATCTGAACCTCAATATCCTATATTTATATCATTGCAGATGGATTAACATCTACAACATACATTGATCTTTCATAATTAGTCTTGAATAAAGCTGATTTTACACCATCAATCAGCAAATCCAAATCTTTATGTAGCACAAAAAGCCTCCACCTATATTGATTTTTCACTTTTGAAACTAATGCAGGCACAGGACCTTTTAATACTATTTTGTCATTAAAAACTTTTTGAATTTCTTGGGTTAGATTTTCTAATGCTAATTTTGCTTTATCTTCACTTTTATCTATAGACATTATACTAACAATTGATGAAAAAGGGGGATAGTTTAATTCCTTTCTTTGTGTAATGTCTTCATCATAAAAGGCTTTATAATTGTGATCAACTGCACATTTGATAGCATAATGCTCTGGGTCAAATGTCTGCACAACCACTTCACCCGGCTCATCACCTCTGCCAGATCTTCCTGCCACTTGGGAGATCATCTGAAAAGTCCTCTCACAGGATCTGAAATCAGGAAAATTCAAAGAAGTATCAGCACTGATAACTCCAACTAAAGTAACTCTGGGAAAATCCAATCCTTTTGCTATCATTTGAGTGCCAACTAATACATTTGCCCTGCCCTCTCTAAACTCTCTTAATATTGAAGCATGGGCACCCTTTGTAGATGTTGTATCCCTATCCATTCTAATCACTTTTGCATGTGGAAATGTTTTTGAAATTTCCTCAGCCACTTTTTCTGTTCCAATTCCAAATTTTTTAATTTTCAAACTCTTACATTTTGGACACACATCGGGTGCTGTTTCCTCATAATCACAATGATGACATTTTAGTTTTTTCAATGCAAAATGCAGTTTTAGAGTAACATCACAATATGGACATTTTATAACATATCCACAATCTCTGCACAAAAGAAAAGTAGCATAAGCTCTTCTGTTCTGAAGTATTATTATCTGCTCATTTTTTGCCAGCTTCTCTTCTATTAATTTACGCAATCTATCACTAAACAAACTTATCTGACCAGATGCATACTGTTTTCTCATATCCTCAACATATACATTAGGCATCGGTCTATCCATAACCCTATTTGGAAGCTCAATCAAAGTAAACTCATCATTATTAGCTAAATAGTATGTTTCCACACTAGGTGTTGCACTGCCTAATATTAAAACTGCATCGGCTTTTTTTGCTCTGTATATTGCAACATCTTTTGCATGATACCTTGGAGAATTGTCTTGCTTGTATCCAGAATCATGCTCTTCATCAACTATCACTATTCCTAAGTCCTTTATTGGTGATAGACAAGCTGATCTAGCTCCCAAAACAACTCTTGCCTCTCCACTCTGCACTCTCATCCATTCATCAAATCTCTCACCTTCACTCAGAGCACTATGCAATACAGCAACCTTTTCACCAAATCTTGATTTGAATATATTCATGCATTGTGTGGTGATTGCTATTTCAGGAAGCAAAATAAGTGCAGACTTGCCTTGTTTTAACACTTGCTCTATGCAGTTTAGATATACTTCTGTTTTTCCACTGGCAGTTACACCATGTAAAAGAAACCCTTTGTATTTACCATTAATTATGCTTGCTGTTATTTTATCAACGGCATCAGACTGAGCATTTGTCAGATTTATTTTCTCACTGCATAATTTATCAAACATAGGCATTCTTCTTACAATTATATTTATCTCTTCAATAATGCCTTTTTTCAGCAAAGATGATATGATACTTCTTGAGAAACCATATCTTTGCTGGAGCTCAATAACAGAAATTTCTCTTTTTTCAGATAGAAGAAAATTAAAAAGCTCATTCTGCTTAGTTGTGAACTTGCTATCTAATATATTTACATAGTTTTCTTTTAATCTAACTCCAACAAGTTTCTTTTCTTTCACTTTTGGAGAGCTAATCTGCCAGTTTCTTTGAACAGCATCTTTCTTTTCAAGTGATTTAATCACTTTAATTACATCTGATTTATCTCTGCCTTTAGCTAAAGATTCCAATGAAACAGCATTATCATTTTTTTTGATATATTCAACTATTTCCTGCTCAACTTGATTAAATTTTGAATATTGGTTATCTGTTAGTGAAACAATACATTCTGCTTTTCTTTGGAATATGCTAGGTAAGATTGCCATCACAGCTTCAGATAGTGGACATATATATCTACTTGATATCCATTTTGCAAGGTCTAGAAGTTCTTCATTAAGCTTTGCAGGTGTTTTTACAATAGATGATATTGATTTGGTTTGAGAGAGGTTTGCTTGACTATCAAACTCTAAAATGTAACCAACCACCCAGCGGTTCTGCAATGGAACAAAAACAGCACTCCCAATTTCTGCAATATCCACTAGGTGGTCTGGTAATTGATAAGTTAAAAAATCAACAGAGCTATTTGAACCTGTATCTACAATAACTTTAGCATACAACTATATGCCGGCTTCCTTCTTCAAAAGATCTGCCATATCAGTAGATTCCCAAGGAACATTAAGATCCACTCTTCCAAAATGACCATAAGCTGCCGTAGGTTTATATAATGGTCTTCTGAGCTGAAGTTTATCTATAATGCCTTTCGGTGTAAAATCAAAATATTTAGTGATTAGTTCACCTATCTTGACATCACTAATCTTGCCTGTACCAAATGTATCCACCATAACACTCATTGGCTCAGCTTTTCCAATAGCATAAGCTACTTGAATTTCAGCTTTTTCTGCAAGCCCTGCAGCTACTATATTCTTAGCAACATATCTTGTCATATATGCAGCAGATCTATCAACCTTTGTTGGGTCTTTTCCAGAAAAAGCTCCACCACCATGCTTTGCCATTCCTCCATAGGTATCAACAATTATCTTTCTACCAGTAAGACCAGTATCAGCCTGAGGTCCACCAACAGAAAATGAACCAGTTGGATTTACAAAATACTCAGTTTTGCTATCTACTAAATCTTTTGGCAAAGTTGGTTTGATAACTAGTTCTATAATATCATCTTTTATTGTAGTCTGTGGAATATTTGGCTCATGTTGAGATGATATAAGAACTTTATCTATTCTGACAGGAATACCATTTTCATACTGCACAGTAACTTGGCTCTTTCCATCCGGTCCAAGATAACCTATATCACCATTTTTTCTTACCTGAGCAAGTTTCTTTGAAAGCTTATGAGCCATCATTATAGGCATTGGCATTAGTTCTGGTGTTTCATTGCAGGCAAAACCAAACATCATCCCTTGATCACCAGCTCCACCAGCATCAACACCCATTGCAATATCAGGTGATTGTGATTGTATAGCAGTCATCACTCCACATGTCTCAGCATCAAAACCAAATCTGCCTGAATGATATCCAATGCCCTCAAGAGTTCTTCTCACAAGCTTTGTCATATCAACATAAGATCTAGTTGTGATTTCTCCTGCAACTATCACCATACCAGTTGTGAGAAGTGATTCACAAGCAACTCTGCTTGCAGGATCATCTTCCAATAATGCATCTAACACAGCATCTGATATCTGATCAGCCATCTTATCAGGATGACCTTCAGTCACAGACTCAGATGTGAAAAAACAATTCATATTTTTCACCCTAATCCTCCATAAATGTGGTTTTTACATAATCAAGAATTGAATTAGCTACTTCACTCTTAGACATTCTGGGCCAAGCTATAGTATCTCCAAATCTGGAAATGAGAGTAACTTGGTTTGTATCACTTCCAAATGTCTCAGAGCTAGAAGACACATCATTTGCCACAATCAAGTCTAAATTTTTATTATTAAGCTTATCTTTTGCATATTTTTCTATATTTTCTGTCTCTGCTGCAAATCCCACTAATATAGTATCACCTTTATTTTGACCAACTTCAGATAATATATCAAGTGCTTTATCTAATTCTAAGGTTAATTTTTCAGTTTTCTTTATCTTACTGTCCTGCGGTTCAGCTGGTGTAAAATCTGCAGGAGCTGCTGCAGATATAAACAAATCAGCACCTCTAATATTATCCATAACAGCTTTGTGCATTTCCTTCACCGTAGTCACATTAACAACTTCCACATCATTTGGTGCAGGTAAATCAGTTGGACCGCTAATTAACAATACAGAACCACCTCTTTTTGCTGCAGCTTCAGCAATTGCATAACCCATCTTGCCTGAAGATCTATTTGTGATAAATCTAACCGGGTCTATAGGCTCTTGAGTAGGTCCTGCAGTAACAATTATTCTCTTTCCGAAGAAATCTCTAGGACCTCCAATCAGTTTCTCTTCAACAGTAAGTAAAATTTTATCAACACTTGCAAGTCTACCAACAGCAGATTCACCACACGCCAGCCAACCAGTTTCCGGCTCAATTATTATTCTTTCATAATTTCTGAGTTTATCTATATTTGCAACAACAATTGGATTGGTATACATACTATGATTCATTGCTGGAGCTATCATAATGGGACATCTTGCAGCAGTAGCCATTGTGGTAAGCAAATCATCTGCTAGTCCATTTGCCAGCTTTCCAATAACATTAGCACTAGCTGGTGCTATTAGCATTAGATCAGCTGACTCTGGAAGAGATATATGCTGAATTTCACCAAAATTTGGTGGGTTCCACATATCATACAACACAGGATTGTGTGTGATAGACCAGAATGTGGCAGGAGTGATGAGTTTCATTGCATTCTCTGTCATCACAACATGAACATCAGCACCTTTTTGTGTGAGAGTGCTTGCAATATTAGCCGCTTTATATGCAGCAATACTGCCTGTTACACCAAGAATTATTTTCTTTCCTTTTAGGCTTTCTGAACAGCCGTTATAATTTGATTTTACAATGTTCTGCAATAAGTACCGCCTTAATATTTTCCGCAGCCTGGCTTACGGATTCATTTTCTACAAGATAATCATAATGAGGTATATACTCAAATTCTTTTCTAGCATCAAGAAGTCTTTTTGTTATTTCTTCTTCTGTTTCTGTTTTTCTTGATCTCAATCTCATTTCCAGATCTTCAAATGTCGGAGTAGTAAGAAATATCATAATAGCTGAAGGCATACTTCTTTTTACTGACAACCCACCCTGCACATCAATTTTAAGCACCACATCATAACCATTAGATATATGTTCAGTCACCCAGTTTTTTGGTGTACCATATAAATTGCCATGCACTTGGGCATATTCTAGAAAAGAATCTGTTTCTACCATCTTTCTGAATTCTTCTACACTAACAAAATTATAGTCTTTCCCATCAACTTCATTAGGTCTTGGAGTTCTTGTTGTGGTGGTTACACATCTTCTTACCTGTGGATATATCTTTTCAAGGGCATTATATACTGTGTCTTTGCCTGTTCCAGAAGGTCCACTCAACACCACTAACAACCCATTTTTTTCAATGTAATTATCCCAAGCCCTCATCAAAAAAGCCTCTTTTTTGGATATTGTATAATGAGAATAAATATTTCTCTTAATTCATTTGTGGTTTTGAATAATATGAAGTCTTTGAAAGTATAACACCGTATAAATGCCATGTCAAATAATTTTGACTTATAAAACAAAGCATATCAACCTTGAATGTTATAAATATAAAATAAAGCTATCTTTTTACTAATCCTGGTTTAATTATTCCATTTGGTTGGAACTGACCCGGACTTAACACCACAGCATCTAATGCAAAGTAATAACTTGTATCACCTGCTCTTGGTGACTCTGCTCTTATTGTGATAGTATGTTTTCCGGGAAAAAGATTGAGATTGTTTACTTTATACCAAGCAAGACCTGGAGCATAATTTATAATGTTATCCATACTTGTTAAAGTGTTCCAATTTGCACCATCAATACTATATCTAATTATGGAACCTTCATTTGGTGGTGTAGCAGCAAACCATAGCTCATAACTGCTTTGTGAGTATGAGTTAAATACAAATTGGGCGTTGTATGGAGTCATTGGATAATTTTTATCTGTATCCAATAATAGACACAATCCACCACTTGCACCATGTGCAGCAGTGGTTCTTGTGAAACTATGCACTGTTGCAGATTCTCCTTCAAGCCATATTGGAATAGGTAAAATATCTCTAAACTCCTCTAGCTGTGTTTGAGCCATTTCATTTGCTACTATTGGATGTCCATTTTCAAGCACTTTCTTTGCATCGTTTAATAGCTCTTTAGCAGCTTTCACATCTTTACCTGTCCTGTCGGCAATAGGTAATGCCTGTTCTAGTTTTCTTATCTCTATTTCTGCTGATTCCTTAGGAAAAACCATTCTAGGGTCAAAACCAGTTATTTCCGTTGGTGAATTATCAAGCACAACAGAGAAGAAATCATTTTTTCCTTTTTTAATGCTTCTTCCAGATGGAAATATAACTCTTGGCTCACCTGAATATGTATTCTTTAAGGAAATTGTTTTAGACTCTGCCGATGTCCATAAAAATACATTGTTACTATTAAATAATGAATATCCAAAAATCTCATCACCCATAGGTATTGCCTTGCCAAGAGTGAGAGTTGGAAGCCACCAAGTGTTTGGCTTCAATCTCTTCACATAGGCTCCTGTTTGAGGTATACTTGGAAATGGAATATATGTTGGTTTGTAGGTGTCAAACCCTCTAGAGATTTCCTTTGCTTTGAAATTTGATATCCATCCAAGCTGTTCTGATGAATCAACTAAATTAAAATTTGCTCTATTTTGAACATCTGCAACTTGCAGGCTATCTATATAAAAACCCTTTGAACCAACTTCCTTTAGAGATATCATAGTAGATTTGAATGTATTTTCATCTGGATAGCCTAATGCTATTTTATTTCTTTTTGAAGTTTGAGCTGAAGATGTGATGAGCCACATTGTTTTTGCTGAGTTGTCTGCAAGCGAAAAAGTTGGTCCACCTGATTTTATTGATGGAGCTTCATCTGTGCCATAAGCCTGAATTCCAAGACCATCAAAGCCACCTATTCCAAATGGATTTAAGTATATCCTATGATATGAATTGCAGTTAAAAATCACAGGCACATCTGCAATGTTTTTTTTGATTGCATCTGCTATTGAGTTCATATATTCCTGAACAGAAATATCTCTGTAATCTAAAATATCCTGCCATATTTTTGAAGAGCTAAAATCTACAGGATACATAGCACCACTAGCCCAATCATAAACCTGAGAAATTCCTCTGCCTCCACTCCAGAGAGGGACAAGCCTTGATGCCTTTTCAATTGATGAAATATTATCTAAGAGTCCCCAAGCAGAATCAATAACACCTTCATGCTGATATTTTCTTGCCAAATAAGCTTCAAATCCTAAATTAAATCCTTGAGAATCAGGAACAAAATACTGCATATCATCTTGAAAATCCATTTTAGAATCAAATGGCTCTAAAAAAAATCTAAGACCCTGACCAAATTTTATATCCTTAAAATACATCAAAAGCCTATCTCTTAATTCACCATAACCAGACCATAAATCACCAAGCTGTCTGTTGTTTTCTCCAACAACAGTTTTTTGGGGATATACCAACAAAATATCATTTCTGCCTAAAGAACCTGAAATATTGATAGTTACTGTACCATTTGATACCACTGCTGCACCAGTTGATATTATTGACATGCTAAGCTTATCTACAATGATATATACAGCAAAAACAACATCAGGCCATTGAAATGTAAAAATTGATTTCTCTGAAGGTCCTTCTAATCTATATAAATTTGGAGACACATAAAAACCAGTTAGTTTTCTCTCAGGTGTTTCATTTATTTCTAATCCATATGTAAATCCATTTGAATCTAAATAATCAATTATTTTTTGAAATGATGATTTATCAATTTGAGTGATTTGTTTTGTGGATTTTAAGATTATATCTGTGATGCCGGATTCTTTGATTTTATTCAATGCTGTTATATCAGCTTGATAATTTTCTTCAGAGTGCTCATTAGAAAGATATCTTGATTCAAATATCCCTCCAACTGGTATATATGGCTGATTGTTCCAAATAAGAGTGTTGTATTCGTTTATCTGCCAAATGTGAGTTGTGCCAGCAGAATCAACATAACTGCCTTTGGATTTGAACTTCAATGCATCTGAAAAAGAAGCATGGGAAATAATAATAAAAATACATAATAAAAAAATGAAGATTGATATTCTATTTTTAGACATAATCACAAAAACTCCAATGCTATAGAAGGAGAAGCATGAATTAACATCTCCCATATCTTAATCATCACCAAACAATAAGGATTATCACATGCTAACACTCATGTTAAGACGACTGCCTTAATTATGCTGTTCCACGAGCTCTATTTATTAGATTAGTGTAATGTTAAAGACAATTTCAATCAACCATAATAACAACATAACTGTTAATAATCCACCAGCAACTTGTATCAGACCAATATTCCAGATTCTCTCAAAACCAGTAACTACATAATTTGGTCTTTTATGATATTCTTCAATTATCTCAAGACCAGCTTTAACACCACTCTCAAGCTGTTTTTGTGTTGGATTTTTGGTAGTAACAATATATTGAAGCCATCCACCTATCTGTCTCCAACCTAAAACAACAGCAACCAATGCCACCATAACCGCAAATGCACTCCCTATCATTGTAGTTATGATAATAAATATACCGGCAGCAGCAATAAGATTTGTACCACATCTTGCATGCACTCTAGGCATTCTACCAACAATTTCAGTGGTTAGTTCTTCACCAGCCTCAATTGCATGAACAGTCATATGCTCAGCAGCATGATAACCAGATAATGGTGACATTCTCAAAAGAAGAAGCATAATACCTATGACTAAAATAACAGATATATATGTAGCAAAATCATATATGTGAGGTGCAACAGTTAGCGGAGTGCTTGCTGCCATTATATCCACAGGGATTCCAGTTATATATGCAAATAGTTTTCTTAAACCAAATACAACAGCACCAGCTATAATTATTAACATCATCTGAAATACACCAGTTAAGAATAATCCTATATTGGGTGCACCTGCTTTGTGTGAGCCAGTAGTTAGATATACTCCCAATGGAGTTGCCATACCCGCAACATTTGGAGGTCTGAGATTTGATGTCATCTTAGCTACTAAATCACTTCTTGTAATTACACCTTGATAAACTCCATTTTCATTTACAACTGGAAGTATATCTACATTCTTTTCAGAAAAAGTCTCAGCAGCCATTTTCATTGTAAAATTTATATTTATATATGTGAGATTTCGATCTATTAAAGGTGCAACAGGATCATTTAGAGCACTCTTAGGATCATCCTGTTTTGAAAGATATTCTGTGATAGCCTTTTCAGTGAGAATTCCTTTATCTTCACCTAGTCCAAAAACTAAAATGCTTTCAGATTGAAATCCTCTCATTAGACCAGCAGCTCTTTTTATAGTATCCTGAGGACTAATCACAGGAGCACCTTTTATAAGTTCATTTATTCCTGTTTCATTTTCCATACATATTTCTCCATTATGCAATTAAAAATAAAAAAATATTGCAGATTATGCAACGCTTTGATATAATGTCTTTTGCATTAATTATTATAAACATTAAAGGGAGGACCTTTTTAGATATGTCCAAAATTTGTGAATGCTGTGGTAAAGGACCACAATTTGGTCAAAACATAAGACACGTCCACTCAGGAGCTTGGGCTTTAAGAGCACCCAAAACCAAAAAGGTGTGGAAGCCAAATCTTCAAACAGTGCATACAGTGATAAATGGCACACCTAAAAAGATGAAAGTCTGCACAAGCTGTATTAAAGCTGGCAAAATAGCCCGTGCCTAAATTACCATATTTTGCAAAATAAATAAAGAGGAAAAGAGGCTTTTAACCAAAGCCTCTTCTTTTTTGTGTGTGTCTTTTAACAATATTAAGTACAATTTGTGGCAAAATCATACTAATATCCGCATAGAGTTAGAAAGATTCTTAACATCCCTCTGCACTATGTGTCATTCCCTTCAAAGGAAGAATCATTTTAGACCCATTCGCTCCGCTCAGGGTGACAGATTTATTTGTTCAAAGTAACAAAATGTTAACTCAATCTATGCATTACTTTAGAATGTCATTCTGAGGCATAAATGCCAAAGAATCTATTTGGTTTCGGAAATAAGTTCCCGAAACGTCTTTCAAAAGTGCAAAAAACCTCCCATTATTGTAATGAGAGGTATATAATTTTAATCTGTAATAAACTCTCCACCATCTACTCTAATTGTGTTGCCTGTGATGAAGTCTGCTCTATCATCACAGAATAATGATATAGCTTTTGCAACATCCTCTGGAGTGGTGAGTCTGCCTGATGGGTTGCCTGTAAGTGCAGTCTCTATCATTTTTTCATTTCCGGGTATTTTTCTTAATGCTGGAGTGTCTGTAACACCTGCCATCATAGCATTAACAGTGATTCCCAATGGTGCAAGTTCAAATGCAAGCTGTCTGCAGTTTGATTCCAATGCTGCCTTTGCTGCTGACACAGCTCCATAATGTGACCAAACTTTCTCACTGCCAGCACTAGTCATAGCAAATATTCTACCTCCCTTTGTCATTAAACCGTTTGCCATAAGTCCCTGCACCCAATACACCAATGAACTTGCCATAACATCCATTGTCATTGCCATTTGTGCTGGTGTGATAATATCTTCTGTATCACTCCAAAATGGCTTCAAACTTCCAAATGCAAGACTGTGAACCATTGCTTTTATAGTTGAACCTTCATTGGATAATTTTTCTTTTAACTCTGCCAATACTTCATTTCTCTTCTCTTCATCAGCAGCATTTATGTTAAAGAACAATGCCTCAACACCTTTTGATTTTATTTCATTTATAATTCTTTCAACATTATCCATGGTGTTTCTTCTATCAAGATGAACACCTATAATATTCATCCCTCTACCAGCCAGCTCTAAAGCTGTAGCCTCTCCAAATCCACTTGATGCACCAAGAATTAGTGCCCATTCTTTTTTATTGCTCAATTCCTATATCCTCCATGTTTATCTAATCTAACATACAGATTTTTGATAACTTTGTGCATTATAATGTATATAATAGTGTTTTTTCCAACTAAGTTAAACCCCTACCATTCTATACTTAATATTTAATGTTTTGAGTTTTTTATAAATAATACTATAATATACGCTATATCTTACACATTAAAAATAAGGCAGGTGAATATCTTGCTCCTCACTATTGATGCTGGTAATACTAACATAACTTTTGCAATTTTTGAAGGAGACACTCCAATCGTTGATTGGAGAGTGAGCACAGAACACAGAAGAACAGCTGATGAATATGCAGCTTTAATATATGTAATCCTAAAAGGATATAACTTAGGTTTTGGTGATATAAATGGAGTTGCAATATCAAGTGTTGTACCTGAGGTAACAGATCAGATTATAAAATTTGCAAAAGTGCATTTGGAAATAGATGATCCTGTAATATTAACATCTAATCTAAACCTAGGAATCAAGATAAAATATAACCCTACTACAGATGTAGGAGCCGATAGACTGGCAAATGCTATCGCTGGTCATAAAAAATATGAAGGTTCGCTTATTGTTGTAGATTTTGGAACTGCCACAACTTTGGATGCGATCTCTGCTGATGGAGTATATCTTGGCGGTGCTATTGCACCAGGTATTCAGATATCAATTGATGCACTCTTGCAAAGAGCAAGTCAGTTAAAAGGCATTAGAATGATTGCTCCAGAAAAAGCAATTGGAGATTCCACCGTAGGATCTCTGCAGTCTGGATTTGTGTTTGGATATGCAGGAATGGTAGATGCTCTTGTAGAAAGATTCAAAAAAGAAATGGATGAGTCTGCAAAAGTGATTGCAACAGGTGGTCTTGCAGAAGTAATTTCTCCACACAGCAAAACTATTGAATTAGTTGACAATCTGCTAACATTAGAAGGTCTTAAAAATATATATAAAATGATAAAAGTGTAGATATTTATAATGCTTGATATGAATCAAAATACTGCACAAAGTGCTAAAATTGTTAACTCAAAAGATGGATTGTGGAAGGTAAGTTTTAGATCTGTCATAATTGGATCGCTGCTGATACCTTTCAATGTCTATTGGGTGCTGCTTTCTGAGATAAGATGGTATTATATTCTCACAATTAATCCGCTATTTGTGACACCAATTTTCTATCTTTTTGTTCTTGCTGGATTAAATTATTTTATAAAAAAATATCTTCCAAAATTTGCATTCAAGCATGGTGAGCTGGCGGTGATATATATTATGCTTGTAATATCCTGCACTGTAGCCACACATGATTATATGATAAATCTTGTGTCTGTAATGAGTTGGCCAGTATGGAATGCAAATGAGGTTAATAATTGGAATAATATTCTCATTCCCTTGCTTCCTAAGTGGCTTATAATAAGAGATATTAAAGCTCTTGAAGGTTTTCATATAGGCAAAGGCAATTTTTATGAGCCTAATATATATAAAGTATGGCTTGCACCTATGGCTTATTGGTCAATTTTTATAATAGCCTCAGGCTGGATAATGCTGTGTTTGAGTGTGATATTCAGAAAAGCATGGACCGAAGACACAAAGCTTACATTTCCAATTGTAAAATTGCCAATGACAATTATTGGAGATGAAGACTCTCCAATAAATATGATGAAATCACCAGTATTATGGGCTGGATTTGCAGTTGTTGCTCTGCTGAGTCTTTATAATTATATCCAGCTTCAAGTGCCTGAATTACCCAATTTACAAGTAACAAAAAGACCAATTAATTTTATAAATTCTCCATGGAATGCTATAGGAACTATTTGGTTCACAGCTTATCCATTTGCAATTGGACTTGCATATCTGATACCTCTTGATATTTCATTTTCTTGTTGGTTTTTTTATCTATTTCTAAAATTTCAGGCAGTGCTGGGAGTATATCTTGGCTTTGGATCTGTGCCTGATATGCCTTTTCAAGTTGATCAAAATATTGGTGCATGGTTTGTATTTTGTTTTTCATTATTATATTTAAGCAGAAAACATCTAAAACAAGTTTTCAAAACTGCATTTATTAAGAATGATAATTTTGATGAAAATGAACCTATGAGATACAAAACTGCCATTATAGGATTAATTATTGGTATGTATGTATTTTATTATTTTTGGAGAGCTACAGGAATGACACCCACTTGGGTGATTGTTGTGCTGTTTTCATATTTAATGATTTCTATTGCAATAACTAGAATAAGAGCAGAATCTGGAAGTCAGCATAATGTATGGGAACCGGAGCCAAGATATTTATTCAGACTGTTTGGATCTAATATATTGGGAACTCAAAACTATGTTTCTGGTTATTTAAGCCATTGGTATTGGAGACTAAACAGAAGCCACATAATGCCTTCACAATTTGAAGCTTTAAAACTAGCAAAAGATAATAAAATATGCCTTAAGAGCCTTATATTGCCATTGATGATTGCTCTTGTCCTTGCAACAATATTCAGTGGATGGGCAAGTCTTGATATATTCTATAAAGAAGGTGCTCTTGGAAAAAGTGAAGGATTTCCATATTGGACAATATATGAAACCTATGACTTGCTTTCGAATATTCTAATAAATGGGGAAAAAGTATATCCTGTTAGATGGGGGGCTGTGGGATTTGCAGCTGGATTTACCGCATTGCTTGCTTGGCTAAGAACTAGGTTTGTAGGTTTTCCTTTCCACCCGCTTGGCTATTGTGTGGGTCCTGGTTTGATATGGCTTTGGGGACCATTTTTAATATCTTGGTTTATAAAGCTTATATTACTTAGATATGGTGGATATAATAAATACAAAGCTGCATTACCATTCTTTATTGGACTCGTTCTTGGTGACTACACAATGGGAGCTATTTGGTCGATTGTAACTATATACACAAAACTTCCTACTCCACATATATATCACTAGACTATTTGAATTACTGAATTATAATGGTAGAATTGTTTTATAATTATTTTACTTCCAGAGAATGCTGCATATGCCAAGATTTATTAGTTTGGATACTCCAGAAAATGTAAAAATTGACTATGAACTAGCAGGCTTGGGTTCAAGAGGAACTGCAATTATAATAGATGGTTTAATTCAATTTGCTATGATTGCAATTTTAGCTGGAGCATTTATTGGATTTAATTTATTTGAATGGAACAACCTTGCAAATTGGGCAATTGGATTGATCTTCATAATGTTATTCTTAATATTTTTTGGCTATCATCTTTTTTTTGAGCTAATTTGGAATGGGCAAACTCCCGGTAAAAGACTCCTAAATATAAGAGCTATTAGAGAGGAAGGAATGCCTGCAGATTCTATGGGAATTGCAATTAGGAATATTGTAAGAATTCTTGATTTTCTTCCTTCTGTTTATCTAATTGGAATACTATTTGCTTTTTTTAGTGCACAAAATAAAAGAGTCGGAGATTATGCAGCCGGCACTTTGGTGGTAAAAGAAATCAAGAAATATGAAAAACCCAAAATACCAGATATACCTGAAGTTAGTGAAGCAAACATTATACTTGACAGCGTCATTTATGACACATTAAAAAGATTCATTGAAAGACTTCCTGAGCTTGATAATGAAATAAGATTGAAGCTAGCTACTGATTTATCCGATAGAATATATCAGCAAACTGGAATTTCTGCTAATGATTATGAGGATAAAGTTGTTTTTCTTGAAAATATCTACAAAAAAAGTATTAGAATAAAATAGATATATTTGATAATTCTAAAACATACAGCAAGCTATACATGGAAGAATTATTATGAATATATTAATATTATAAATAAAAATGATAACATCAGCATTAATCACATCTACATTACAAAGACTTTCAAAGATTACTGCTTCCAATATTCCTGCTGAAAAAAGACTTTTGGAGATAATGGAAGTAGTAAGACATGCTTTGCAGTCTGAACTAATCACTGTTGCTTTGTCTGATATACAAAAAGAAGGCATATCATTTTGGCATTCATACCCTGACCATATTGATATTGACAAAGATAATATTGAGAAAATTGCCAGTGACTTTTTGTTTGTGATTGATGATATAGCGTATAAAGATTCTATTATTGCATTACCTCTAAATCCAAGTAATGAGATAAAAGGTGTATTGTTAGTAAATACACCATTGCAAATAGAAAAAGATACTCTTGAAACATTTGCTGGATATATATCTATATCAGCTGAAAATCTGCATATTAAAAATCAATTGAGTCTTAATATAGAAAAGAGCAATCAAGGAATAGAAGAAATAGCAGCTATATATGAGATTGAACAAGCATTAGATTCAACTGATCTTAAGCCTCTTTTGAATTTAATTGTTGCAAAAGCTGCAGCTGTGATGGATGCACAGGTCTGCTCACTTATGCTTAAAAATCCAACTGATGGTTCTCTTACAATTGAAGCAAATTTTGGTTTGACAGATGATATAGTAAATGGAACAAAAATTAACTATGGTGAAGGTATTGCAGGAAAAGTGGCAGCATCAGGCAGGCCAATGTTAATATTTGATGTTGCTGCTGATCCTAGATTTAAGGGACAAGTGATGCCTAGAGATGGAGTAAGTGGATCAATTTGTGTTCCTATAAAAAATGAACAAAATATTGTTGAAGGCGTTATTAGCATCAGAAGACATCACCCTAAGCCTCCATTTGCACAAGATGACCTAAAGCTTTTTAGTGTTTTTGCTACTCATGCTTCACTTGCTATGAGAAATGCAAGGCTGTATTCAAATTTGAAGCAAAAAGTCCAAGAAATGAGCACAATAAATAATGTTCTTTCTGCAATTAATTCTACCCTTGATTTAGAATCTGTGCTTGAACAGATTGTGGAATGCATCACTGAAACTGTTGGATTTGACAGATGTTGTTTATATCTTCTGGATAGCAGAACAAATGAGTTTAAACCTGGTGCAAGAAGAGGCTTTGATAACAATTCTATTCAGGACTCAATTCCTTATGGAGAAGGTGTTATAGGTATAGCAGCAAAGGAAAAAGCATCTATTCATTCCCAGGACTCACCTGCTGAATTTGGTGAGAATAACTTGTGTAACTATCTTGCCACACCTATTGTTGTTAGAGATCAATGCATTGGAGTTGTTGATAATTGTATTAGCGGAAAATCCATTGAAAAACAGAGTGTTGATTTGCTTTCAACTTATATTAGTCAGGCAGGAATTGCAATAGAAAATGCCAGACTGTATGAAGCAATGGAACAGAAATACTCTGAAATGAATGTGATTTATGAAAACTCAAGAAATATCAGCAGTGCTTATGGCGTGCAGAATATAGCAAGAATGCTAATAAACACTTCACTGAAAGCTGTTGATAGTGATGGTGCATTTTTACTGCTCCTTGGATCGGATTCTAAAAAAGTTGAACTGCATTCATCAGACTGTATTGAAGATACATGTATATTAAATATTGAAGAGTTGCTTGAAAAATATGATGGAATAGGTCTAATAAACTCATATAAATTCCCTCAGCTTATTGATAAAGATCATCCAGCTAGAAGCATTGGACCTTATGCAAAATTGCTTAATTCTCTAGCCAGCAATAATGATTATATGATTGTGGCTCCATTGGTATCTGAAAGTACAACCATTGGAATGCTGATATTATCCAAAAACTCTCATCAGGATTATACAGGTGCTGAGCTTAAACTGATATCAATTTTAACCTCACATGCAGCCACTGTGCTTAAAAATGCAATAATATATGAGCAAAAAATGACTCAAAGAGCATTAGAACTTACCGCTTTGTATGATTTTTCTATGAATTTAAGTCAGGCTGCAAATCTTGAAGAAGCATTAAACTCTATTTTGGATATTGTAGCTAATCTTGTGGTTTGTGATGAATCATTTATATATGCAATAGACCATGAGAACAAAACAGCCTGCATTAAAGCTGGTAAACTTAAGAATAAATGTATTGAGATACCTAATGAGATTTCATTATATGAACAAAGTATTGTAAGTTGGGCGATAGATGAGAAAAAAGCTATAGTTTCTCCAGACATAACAAAAGATGACAGGTTCAAAAATTTGGGTTCTGGTAATGTAAAATCTTTAATGGCAATTCCATTGATTGTGCAGACTGAAATAGTGGGTGTGATGATTGTGCAGTCTTATAATGCTAATCAATATACTGATGATGATGTGAGAGTATTATCAATCATTGCAAGTCAGGGGGCTGCAATATATAAAGAATTAGAGGCACTATCTACACTTTCAAGCTACACTGGAAATATCCTTAGTAGTATTGCTGCTGGAGTTGTAGCTTTAGATTCTAAAGGATACATTTTAGCTTGGAATGATTCATCTGAAGCTATAACAAAAATTCCTAGAAAATTAGTTGAAAACAGACACTATTCCAAAGTTTTATCAAGACTCAAAATATCTGATGAAGACAAGAAAACACTACAAGAAGCAATTGATAATGTGTATAAAACTGGTGAACCATATGTTGGATATAAAATGAAGATTGATATCAAAAATGATGACTTCTTTTATATCAATATGACAATATCACAGCTAAAGAACAATGCAGGTGAACAGCTTGGAGTTGTGATCATCTTTGAAAATATTACCAACGAAATGAAGATGGAAGAACAAATGCACAGAATGAGTGAACTTGCTGCAATTGGACAGCTTGCTGCTGGTATAGCTCATGAGCTTAGAAACCCATTAAGCTCAATAAAAGGTGCTGCTCAATTTTTGCAGAATGAATATGAAGAAGAGGAATCAATTTCTGAATTTTTGAGCATTATAATTGATGAGGTAAATGGATTAAACAAACTAACAACTGAATTCCTTGATTTTGCAAGACCTATACAGCTGGAACTTGAGGCTATTAATATTGATGAATTGCTTAGCAAAACACTACAATTAATGTCTATGCATATAATAGATAATAGAATAGATATTGAAAGAATTACTGATGATAATACTCCAATTATTGAAGCTGATGAAGGTAAAATACAACAAGTATTAAAAAATATTATAATAAATGCAATACAAGCAATGCCAGATGGTGGAACAATCACATTCACTACTGGACCTGCTCCAAATGGCGGTGTATTCATTTCAATCAAGGATACTGGAATTGGAATACCAAAAGATAAACAAGAAAAAATATTCCAACCATTTATCACAACAAAAACAAAAGGCACAGGACTAGGACTTAGTATTGTACAAAAAATATTAGAAAACCATGGTGGTAAGATAGAAGTTAATAGTGAAGAAGGTGTTGGAACAGAATTTATAATTACTCTACCAGCAAAAGGAAATATCACTCCACCAACTGCTGAAATTGACCAAACATGGGATAGAAGAGTATCAGGAAAAATAGGAAAGCTTGAAGCTTAAAGCTATATGAGGATTTAACATAGATGAGTAAAAACAAAGGAACTATATTAGTTGTTGATGATGAACCAAATATAAGAAGAGTGCTTGAAGCGGTGCTTACAAAAGATGGATACAATGTTATCACTGCTGAAAACGGAAAAAAAGGTCTTGATATAATTTCTAAAGACCCAAATATTGATTTGATAATATCTGATTTGATAATGCCTGATATAAATGGAGTTGAGCTTTTAACACAGGCAAAAGAAATAAATCCATCTGCTGTAGTGATAATGATAACAGCACATGGCACAATCAAGAGTGCAGTTGATGCTATGAAAATTGGTGCATCTGACTATATAACAAAGCCTTTTGAGCTTGAAGAGATAAAAATAGTTGTTAAAAATGCTTTTGAGAAAAAAGATTTAATAGAAGAAAATAAAACATTAAAATCTCAGCTTAAAACTAAGTTTAAGCCAAGCAATATAATTGGCTCAAGCCCTGCAATGCAAGAAGTATTTAATACAATAGAAAAAGTTAAAGATAGTAAGGCATCTGTGCTAATTAGAGGTGAAAGCGGAACAGGAAAAGAACAAATTGCAAAAGCATTGCATTTTAACTCAATAAGAGCAGATAAACCTTTTGTGGCTGTAGCTTGTGTTGCTCTAAGTGAGCAGCTTCTGCAAAGTGAACTTTTTGGACATGAAAAAGGATCATTTACTGGTGCTATTGGTCAGAAAAAAGGCAGATTTGAACTTGCAAACCATGGCACACTTTTTTTAGATGAAATTGGAGACATTCCGTCAACAATACAGATGATGCTATTGAGAGTGTTGCAGGAAAGAGAGTTTGAAAGAGTCGGCGGTTCTGAAACTATAAAAGTTGATATTAGACTTATTACAGCTACTAATCAAAATTTAGAGAAATTAGTTGAAGAGAATAAATTTAGAGAAGATCTATTTTATAGGCTCCAAGTGATTACTATAAATATGCCTCCACTAAGAGAAAGAAAAGAAGATATTCCACTGTTAGCTGATCACTTCATAAATATGTATTCAGCTGATAATGGAAAATCTCTTGAAGGATTCAACAAAGAAGCAATTGAACTTATGATAAATTATAATTGGCCAGGAAATGTAAGAGAGCTTGAGAATACAATTGAAAGAGCTATTGTGCTTGCTCCAACTGATGCAAAGCTCATCACTCCAGACCTCCTCCCACCTATAATTAGGGAAGTAGAAGGTGTGAAATTAAAATAGATTATCTTACATGCATTATTTCCTCTTAGTATAATTACCAGAAATATAATAAATATTGTAGAATTAATTGACTACAAAATAATTACAAAGTAACAATTTAATAAATATTTTCAATAACTTTGCATTTAGATTTGGAGAATATCAAGTAACAAGCAAAGTGCTTGAAAGAAATTATTAAGGAGAGGAAAAGTGAAAAGAAGTATTATACTTTTTGCTATCTTAATGATGGCAATTTCAGCAAGTTCAGTTTTTGCATTAAGCATTACTGGAACAATTGACACATTAATAAATCCAACCTATATTGGTGTTGGACAGAGCCATATAGATATGCTCACATTATTGATACATCAAATGTGATAGATATGGCACCAGGAACAGCAGGCGTATCAATAACAGGAAGAATTTGTGGTCTTGATTTAGGATCAACAGCAAGCTTTTTGCAGGTTGGTCTTGTTGCTAAAGAAAGATCTGACGGACCTATCTCTTGGGGAAATCCATCATATATGTTCAACAACTCTGCATTGATGACAGTTTCCAAAAATTCTGCTGGTCAAATTCTTGTAACAGCTAATGATACAGCTACATTACATAGCTCAGCTATAAATCTTGGAACTGGTGTTAGTTCTTTTGATTATCTAATAAACATAACTCCATTTTCATCAGGTGCTGGTGGTTTGATTAATGTATCTATAAATGACACATACAACACATCCATAAATTATGGCTATGACAATTGGTATGGTGGTTTAGATGAGTTTTACAATTCTGAAAATTGGAAAATGGCATACCTAATTGCTCAAGCATACTCAAGAAATGATAATAACAATTATGTAAGAGCAAATCTTTGCCCTGCAAATGAAGTTGTTCCAGAGCCCGGTGAAATTCTTCTTGGACTTGGTGGTCTTGGAAGTATAGCTGGATATATGAGATTAAGAAGAAGATAATCTAAATCATCTAATCAAACTAATCAAAATAGCAGAGGGAGTAATCTCTCTGCTTTTTTATCAAATAGAT